>JAFGDN010000026.1 GCA_016932095.1 Sedimentisphaerales bacterium | reverse complement strand
TGTCCCGGAGCCGCCGCTGGTGGTTGTTGAGCCGCCGCTGGTGGTGCTGGTAGAGCTGCCGCTGGTGGTTGTTGTCCACCACCAACCACTGGTGGTGCTTGTCGAACTGCCGCTGGTGGTAGTGGTGCTTGTCGAGCTGGCGCTTGTGGTGGTGGTGCTTGTGCTACTGCCGCCGCAGCTAATGGAAGCCGAACCCGAACCCCACCAAACTGTAGCCCAGTTGGCGCCGCTGGCTGATACAGTCATGGTGCCGTTGCCGTTACTATAATTCTCTCCCCCTACTAACTGGTAGCCGCCGCCCATGTTTGTGCCTCTTCCTAAATTACTCCAGCCGTTAGAGTGCTCGCCCATATTTTGGCCGCTTGAGCCATTCCCGCTGCAATTGTACTGTCTGAAAGACCCGCTACCGGTAATGTTAGGGCCGTTACAGTTATTTGAATAAAGGGTGAAACTTCCTTTACTGGTACTATATGAGCCGGCAGAAGAACCGCCGCTTCTCCCGATGTAATATTCTACGAGCGGGTTTGTCCCCCACCCATAGACGGCAATACCCCAATTACACATGTTGCAGCTGCCTGACCAGGATATAGTTCTACCTGAGCCGCTACTCCAGCCGTGACCCCCAACCCAGGCCGCATTGTTGGCAGTAATTGTCACCGTGCCACTGCAGCTGATATCGGTTCTGCCGGCCTGGGCGATACTGCCGCACATAGCGACAATCGCCAATACTACTAATACTTTCTTCATAAATTTCTCCTCTAAATAAAATTAACTAATATTTTAAACAAAACTTCTGATATCACTACATAGTGTGGCATTATGCCGCGAACACCTCCCTTCTTCTCTCGCCGGGGTAAGCTTATCACCGCGTAAACGGCGTCCGGAAATACAGATATGAACTGCCGGATATCTGATTTCACAAACAGCTTCTCCGTTTAAATCCATTTCGCGTGAATGATAAGCTTTCTTGGTCGATTTGATTATACCTAGTCTCAGGATTTTCAGATTATTTTGGGGGTTTCGCAAGAATTGATCTCTATCGCATGTCCCCGCAACCTTGCTGCGTGGCATCTTTAGGTACATACAACAATGACCACTCAATCGACACCTATGGTCTCCTTCCCATAAAACTAAGACATCAACGGTATCTTAATTCGCTGAGTTTAACAAAAATCAAACTGATGTCAAGAAAAAAATTAAAAAATTTGATTTTTTTAAAAAAATGGCCTATATTCCCATATATTAAGTGGGAAATAAAAACAAAAAACCGTTTCGCAATTTTTAATATGTTTACTATACAGCCAACTTATGCTAATGGTATAGCTTTCGTCAAAGCCTGTATATGGAAAATATTAGCCCTTAGAAAACTTCTCCCAACAAACGAGATATGGCAAAACCAAATGAAGCTGTTAGTGAAAGTCGAACAGGGATTGTGTTTTAATCATCGCAATCTGGTCAGGGTATGCGGCGAATGTATGGATATGCAACTCGGTTTTGCGTGCCTCGAAATCGACATAGCAGAAGGGCTGCAGGCCATCGATTTCAAGCTCGGGAAACCTGACGAAAACGCCGCGGTCCCGGCCGAAGCGTTCGAGGTCGGTGAAACTTTGCCGATAGAGGTTTGCGCTAAGCCGTTCAACCTGGAAGTCGGTCATATAGCTGACCCCCCTGCTAAGCGTGCATTTATGCGAGCGAGGCCCCTTGAACTGGAAGCGCTCAATCAAGCCACGTTCCGGCATCGGCTGCCCTGGGGCGCTAATCACCTCGGCCATGGTAACATCGCCGGCAAAAACGCTTACGACGTGGGTACAGCCGGTGACCCAAATCAGGGCCTCGTATTTCTCTGTTTTGAGCTTTCTGCTGGCGTAAATATTGAAGAGTTCCGGGTGCAACGGTCTTTGAAACAAACTGAAAGATAATTCCTCGATTGCTACATTGATTTGCGGCGATTCCATATTCTATCCGGCCTTAACTGTCATTGTTGATTTCACTTTCCACAACCTCATTATACAAAAAAGGGAGCATAAAATTCAAGGCATTTCTCAATAGTGATAATGGTGTTTTAGACACTTATAGGACGATTATTTTGCAAACCACGCAGTTTCAACGAGTAACAAAAGAGCGATTTGTGAAAAAATTTTCGCATTCGGACGAATAATTTCCACTTTTTATCGCATAAAAAGGAGGGCGTTAAGCAGGGTCGCAATAATGTCGTAAAAGGCGTGCGTCCCGGCGGTTATTCCGAAGCCGCGGATAGCGAACAAAAGGGCGAAATAAACGCCTGCCATTATCCGGAAAATGAACTTTGCCCAGTCGAACAAATCGGCCTGATTATGCCGGCCTGAGAGGAAATCTATATGGTGATGTGCGCCGAAAAGTGCGGCCGAAACGAGCACTGCCAGGGCAATCGAGTTGTTTTTACCAAATCCAAGCACGTCCTGAAAGAGCATTAAAAGCGAGCATATCAGCACCAGGCGAAACAGCAGCTCCTCGTAGATACCCGCGCCGACCCCGGTAACTATATCGGCAAGAAGCGTTGGGGCCGGCTGTGCAGCCGTGTTACTGACGAAAAAATTTTGTGTAACGGACGAAGAGTGCAGAAACAAGCTCAATACGATAAGGGGTATTGCCAGCAAAACGCACTCGATTGTCATCGGCAGCATATCGGTAAAACAAATAAACCAGGATTTGCCCGAGACATACTGGTAAGCCAGCAATATGACGACTACGACAAGGGCCGGCGCCATCCAGAGGAATTTGCCGCCGAAACCGAGATACCGGAGAAAATCCTGCAGCCAGACAAACGCGACGACTCGGACCTGCGTCTGGCTGAGGACGTCCGTGTTAATGAAAATTGTTCCCAGCTCATAAAATATTATGAAGGGCAGCAGATAGACGACGGCGTACACCGGCCGGCTGGTGCGCTCGAGGTATGAGTCGCGTGCGAAATTCAGTAACTGGTTCGAGGTTGATTTAATTTTCCGTGCCATTCCCTTGGCCAACACCGGTCCTTATGCAAACGTTCACAATTTTACCCCAGCCAAAGTTTACCGAACCGCCGGCCGGATTACAATACTTCTTTCGATATTCGGCAAGACAACCCCGTCTGGGCTGCAAATCAGAGCAAAACAACGAGGCGCCTTTTACTCTTTGGCTTCCGTTATGAATAGCTTTCGCCTTCCCGTCTCGATGATAAATTTCCTGTCGCAATCGAGCCAGAAGTAGATATTATACTCGCCCGGGAAGAAATACACGATGTTAGGGGCTTTCCGCGGCGGGTACGTTCCGTCGGGGTAGAAGCTTCGCACCTGTATTTCGGCGCCCGGGTACGCGAGCACCTCTCCCGGCTTTATCATTTGGTTGGGGTCGCTTTTCCATTCCTGCAGCCAGTTTACCTGGGCTATTTTCGGGGTGTTGGGGTCAACGGCGGTAATAACACAATGGCCGAAAAAACTCTTGCCTATCGCCTTGATTTTCTTAACCGGCTTTTTGCCGGCGTTTTTAATAAGTATCACCGTGCCGATTGTCTCGTTTATCTCATACGACTGCTTTAACGGCACAAAATCGAACGCTGCGCAGACACCATTGACTTCCGGTCCCCAGACCGGCTCCGGTCCGGTCTGCTTAACCGCACTTTTCGACTCAGCCCCGCCTTCCTGCCCAGTTTCGCAGCCGGCGATTGATAAAATGCCGAACAGCACGCACATGCCGGCAATCGCCGGCAAAAATGACGTTGTAGTTGTTTTCGAAACTCGCTGCTTTCTATTTTCGACCTCGTTCATAATTTACCTTTCTCTTTTCTGCGTTTATTAGGTTAAGGTTTTGAATTTGCTTTATTGAAGGCCTCTATATCAAACACGAGGATTCCTCTGCCGACGCCTGCCTTGTCGCCGAATTTTCCGTAGTGAAACGCGATAAATCTGCCGTCGTCGCTGACAACGGGATTAGCGGCCTTGTAGCCGGGATAATCGGCGAAATGCGTCAATCGTTCCATTTGTCCTGAACCGTCCAGGATGAGCTTGTAAATGTCGATATATTGAATTCCTTTTGGATAGTGGCGGTCGCTTTCAACGAGCGTGTATTTGCCGTCGGGGAAAATGCCTTCCGGCTCTTCATAGGTGCGTGGTGCGTTTGTGTAATTTACGACCTTGCCCGCCTGCGTATCCAGCCCCATAACCTCGGTCCGATTATAGCTGTAGGCGCTGAAAATAAGCTCCTTCTCATCCGGCGGGCGGAAGTTCTGGGTCTCGACGCTGCACTTGACGGACAGATTGTTGGCATCAAGGATGAGCTTTTTGTTAACCAGCTTCGGCACGCCGTCTTCATAGACAATATCGCCCATATAAATTTTAATCACATCCATAAGCGTCCAGGCGACAGTCATTCGTGTCCGCGATACAGCCGGGCCTTCGAAGCAATGCTCGCTCAGGGCCGTCGGCGGGCCTGAAAGGTCATACTTGAGAACCCATAACTCCGCGTTTTTCCCGCTTCTGCTTGCATCCGGTTTTTCGGCGTCAAATTTCCTCGCTCCCGACAGAAGTATGTCACCATTGGCCAAATACAGCGCCCGGACAAAGCCCTCGTGATAGAAATGCCCAGTCATCAAGCGGATTTTGCCCGTTTGTGGTGAGCTTGTCGAATCCATCGCAAGCTCAACCTCGAAAACGTCGCCGAACGTTTTCGAGAGAAACAGGATTTTTTTGCCGTCATGCGACCAGTCCGCCCTTTCGCCGAAATACGTTACCTGCCTTATATACGCCGGCAGCTCATCCAACGGCGACTTGCCTGCTAAATTCGCGTCCGCACCGAAACAAACCGAACTTGTTAAAACCACCAAGACGCAAAGAACCAAGTTTTGTAACCATTCACGGAAAAAGCGTGTTTTTGTCATTGCGAGCGAAGCGAAGCAATTTCGGACTTTCGATAGAAAGAGATTGCTTCGGCCTAAAGGCCTCGCAATGACACTGTGAGCGGTTACCACATTTTTGATTCTCATAATCATTGAATTCTCTTTATCATTTTACATTATTCACATCTTCCGCTTTCCATTTCAATTTGTCGATTTCTTCAGGTTTTATAAATTCCACGTGACCGTCATTATAACCGACAGAAACGCCTTTGGGCTTGTGATTCTCGAACGTCAGCAATTCAGGTCCGCCGAACTGGTTCCAGCCGCCCTTCGTTTCAAATAAAAGCACAACATCATTCGGCGAATCAGGTTTGCAATTTGGATTCATCGCATAATGGCAAGGACCTTCATCGCCATATTTAACAGCTTCCGGGCAAATAAATTCTTTTTTATGAATATCGGAATGTTGAACTAATAAATCGCACCAATCTTCAGTTTCAGGATATACGTTTTCGACATCTTCAGCGTATAATAATATCGCTTTGACAAGATTGCCAAGATGGTAAGTACAAACTATGCGTGGAGGAGCAATTCTATGCGGGTGCGCTAATAATAATGCAATGCCAATTATTATACCGACAATTGAAAGAGATGACAGAGAACAGAACCTTCTCCAAAAGATTCCTTTACCTTTTCGAATTTGACTGTCTGATATAATTCCCAACGCTGCTCCAGCAGGGATTGCAAAAAAAACTATCCATGCACAAATTGTTCGAACTAATTCATGAGTATCTAATGACAAACAGAGCATCATGTTAAACAAACCAAAACTCGTCAGCAAAAATGAGGTAACAGCCATCTTTGAAAGAACCGGTTTTTTATTTTCCATTTCGCTCATTTTTTATTTTTGTTCTATTCTTTTCTCTGCGGTCTGCCCTGAGCTTGTCGAAGTTTCCTCTGTGGTTGACCTTTTCGGGTTCGCCGCCTTGTAATCAATTGCGAACTCTTTTGCCTGCTCTTTGACTGTTCTTGAAATCATACTTTTAGCAATGGCAATTGAAACAACGCCGAACCGGCTCTGGCCGACGGCAGGCCAGGTCTGCGCCTCTGTCTTTATCGTCGAATCCCTCATTAAATACACCATCTGCCGAAGCGACGACTGGACATCTATGGACAATTCCATCTTATCCGGGCCGCCTCCGGCGACCTTGACCAATACTACATAAAGCCCCACGTCGGGGGTGGGATTACGGACCTCTATACCTTCTTTTTGCAGGGCATATTCGACCTCTCCGGAAAGGTCGCCTTCCTTTAATAACGATAAAGTCGCGGGGTCGTCGCGAATTATTTTGACTGTTACTGCAACTCCTGTCAGCCCCTTTAGCGTCGAGACCTTGAAATTATCGAGCTGCTGCCTTTCAGAGGGACTAACCGCAAAGGCAAAGCAGGTCATCAAACACAGTGCGATAATGGTTGCGTGCAGCGTCCATCGGTAACGCCGCTCGTTTCGGTTACGTTGGACGTCCCTCGGCACATATACGCAACTGTTCGACGATTGACATAACGAGCCGCGTAACCGCAACCGTTCAACACAACCATCTGAATATATCAGGTTTCTCATTGTTTTTTGACTCCTAACAGTTTGCGAAGAAACGCTATTAAAGTCCGTTGCTCGAAATAGTTTTCCGCCAAATGCAGATATACGGTTGTTTCATCAGCTACAGTATATCTTACGGCAATGTTTTTGAGCAAGCGTTTTGCGTTTTGGGCAGCGCCATCCGCGAACGATAATTCGAGGTTGCCGCCGTGGGCCACGATGTTCTTTAGCCCTGATTTACTTGCGGCAATCCGCAATTCTCCGATATCCAAAAGCAGTTTGACCTCCGCCGGCAATGGGCCATAAACATCCGCAAAATCTCCTTCTAACTGTTTTAGCTCCTCTGCTGTCTTTGCCGTCGCGATTCTGCGATAGGCGTCCATCCGGCTTCTGTCGGCTGGTATATAATTTTTGGGTATATAGGCGGGCAAACCGAGGTCTATCGCAGCCATTGGTATCTGCTCGACCGATTCGCCTTTGATGTGTCTGACCGCGTTTGCCAATAATTCGCAATACATCTGGTAACCGACCATTTGAATATGACCCGACTGCTCCGCTCCCAATATATTACCCGCCCCGCGAATCTCCAAATCCCGCAAAGCGATTCTAAAGCCGGCGCCCAAATGCGAATATTCCTCGATGGCCTTGAGCCGTCTGGCGGCTATGGGGGTAATGGGCCTCGACGCCGGCAAAAGCATATAGGCGTATGCCCTGTGTTTATATCTGCCGACCCGGCCCCGCAACTGGTGCAATTCAGCTAATCCGAACCTGTCGGCGTCATCGATGAGCATCGTGTTGGCGTTGGGAATATCCAGCCCCGATTCGATAATCGTGGTGCAGACAAGCACCTGTGTTTTGCCTAATACGAAATCAATCATCGCCTGTTCAAGCTCGTGGGCGGCCATCTGGCCGTGGGCGACCGCCACTTTGGCGTCAGGGGCGAGTTTTTGAATCTCCCAGGCCTTTTTGTCAATCGTTTTAACGCGGTTATGCACGAAAAAGACCTGCCCCTGACGGTTTAACTCGCGGATTATCGCTTTTCGGATGGTCTCTTCACTATATGGCGTAACAGTTGTTACAATGCTTCGCCTGTCCAATGGCGCTGTTGCTAATGAGCTTATATCGCGAAGCCCTAACATTGCCATATGAAGCGTTCGGGGTATGGGGGTCGCGGTCATCGTCAAAATATCGACGTTGACTCGCAGTTTTTTGAGCTTTTCCTTGTGCTCGACGCCGAACCGCTGCTCCTCGTCGATTATGACAAGTCCGAGGTCTTTGAATTTGACGTCGCCGCTTAAGAGGCGATGCGTGCCAATCAGGATATCAACCTTGCCAGCCCCTGTTCGTTCGATTATGTCTTTGGCCTCGCGAGCCGTCCTGAAACGGTTTAGCGCCTCGATTACGACGGGAAAATCGGCAAATCGTTCGATAAAGGTCCTCGCGTGCTGAACGCTGAGCACGGTCGTGGGCACAAGCACGGCTGCCTGCTTGCCGTTTTCGACCGCCTTAAAGGCCGCCCTCATCGCCAGTTCCGTTTTGCCGTAGCCGACGTCGCCGCAAAGCAGCCGGTCCATCGCCGTCGGCTGTCCCATATCCTGCTTAATCTGGGCAACAGTCGTGGTCTGGTCGGGCGTCTCCTGGTAGGGAAACGTTCCCTCGAATTCCCTCTGCCAGTTCGTATCTGGACTAAATTCGAAGCCGCCCATCGCCTGACGCCTTGCCTGAACATCGAGCAGCTCGACGGCGAGGTCCTTGACGGACTTTTCGACCTTTTCTTTTTGCCTTAGCCATCTTTTCGAGCCGACCTTCGATAATTTTGGCCGCCCGGGGCTTGTGCCTATGTATTTCTGGACAAGGGCGATGTTATTGACCGATACCTGCACCTTCACGCCCCCGTCGTATTCGATTGTCAGGTATTCATTTTGCGAGTCCTTTTCCCTGATGGTCTCGCTCCCGATGTATTTACCAATGCCGTATGAGGTATGCACGACGTAATCGCCCTGCTGAAGGTCTTCCAGTGTATCAATCGGCGCCGTCTGCCTCATCGGGCGAGTGCGCCGGCGAAGCGCAAATTGTCCGAATAATTCGTGATGACTTATGATAATCGTATTCAGGGCCGGCATCGCAAAACCCTGATGCACAAAGCCCTTCAAAAGCTTAAACCGCCGGGGGATTTCCCCGTGCTCCTGCATGATGATTTCGCTAATGCGCGCAATTTCCGCTTCGGCCTCGCAATATAATAACACGTCCTGCTGCTGTTTGGCCGCCCCAACCAGTTCGGCAATCGCCTCTTTGTGCCCCGCCCATAACGACGCCGACTTGTGCTGATATTGCTGGACACTTCTTATGTCGAGTTTGATACATTCTTCAGGCTCACCCGTCGCGAATCGGCTTATCTCAAGCTGCGCGAGCCGGTTTAGACCATTGTGAATTTCAGGCCAGTCGTAAAGCCGACTTTTGTCCTCGGCCCGCTCAAAATAGACCCTCGCGACCTCCTGGCAATCCGCCGGCTCATCTAAAATGACAACCGAATCTTCCGGCAGGATATTCAGAAAAAGCTCACGGCTCTCCGGCGATTGGCCGGCGATTACCGAAACTATCGCCGCCGATTCGAGCGAATTCGTCGAACGCTGCGTATCGAGGTCGATTTGCCGGATGCTTTCAATCGTATCGCCGAAAAAATCAACCCTTATCGCCTGGGCGTCATCGCTCCCACAATCAATTCCACGCACCCCTCCGTCATTCCAGCGACACGGAGCGGAGCGACGAGCCCGTTTCGGAAAGCGGGAATCCAGCAGAGGCGCATAAATATCAATGATTCCCCCTCGCCTGGCGAACTGCCCCGGCAGGTCGATTTTGTCAACCCGTTCGAAGCCATTCGAAACCAGCCATTCAATAATTTTTTCGGGTGAAGCCGAACCCTCTGCCTCCAATTGAAGCATTGACTGCTCAATTGACTTCGGCGTCGGCGCCGCCTGACTTATCGCCTGAATTGAAGTAACGATAATTACATTGTGGTCTTGCTCACGAGAAGCGAGCGACGAGCAACGAGCCACGATTCTCAGCCGATGTGCCCTGATTTCATCCGTCGCATCCGCAATTTCTTCCTCGCCCTCCCAGGCAGGCAGCAATTGAACGTCCGTCGCCCCGCCTGTGGTGAGCGAACCTGTCTTGAGCGAAGTCGAAAGAGTCGAACCAAACGTCTGCAAATCATCGACGGCGTTGTCGGCGTCGTCAATATGCGGGCAAATATAAAGAATCGGCCGTTTAACCTGTTTCGACAAATTCACGGCCAATAAGCGCGCAAAAGACCCCCACGTCCCGGCGACCTTCACTACCCCCTTCGTGGTGAGTTCCGCTCGCCACGAGTCCTGTCGAGGGGTCGAACCACCTGTCGTCTCCAGCCGCCCGGCTATCTCGTTAAACGACTTATCGCGCCCAAGCTCCATTGCCTTCGGGTTTCTGTTATTCTACGCGGTTTAGCCCGACTAAGCCATCACAACCTTTGCATAGTAACCAACTAATGGCGAGTAATGCCAACTTGCGTTTATGGCCTAAAAACGCAACTTCGCACATCATAAAATCCTTGCATACTAGCGCATACTAAAGCATAGTTCGTTTTTTGGCTTAAAAACGGGGGTATTCTGCCCGTGTGTCAAAAAAGTAATAAAAGCCGATGAAAACCGTTAAAAACGCCGCGTTTTAGTACAAAAAACCGTAAAAAACCGGTAAAAAACGTCATTTCCCGCTCTCAGAATTACTTTTGTAGGGCGGGGTTTACCCCGCCGAATCGAAATTTGAAAGTGGTTGCGTCCTTCGTCTTTCGGTTGCGATGCTCGTTTCGTCAATCGTATTACGGTTGCGTTTTAACGACGATAGACGTTTGACACAACCGTTACGAGCCGCGCAACCGCAACCGTATAACGCAACCACTATTATAGTTACCACAAACTCGATTCGAACCCCCTTTCAAACGATATTCATTTCATAGTGAGCTTGTCGAACTATTTATAGTGAGTTTGCCGGACTTTTATGGTAAAAGAACCGCCTTTGTTTAATTGGGTGATTGAAAAAAAATGTGGCTATATCTCGGCGCCTTTTCAGCCGTTCTTCTGGGGCTGTATGACATAAGCAGAAAAATCGCGTTGCGTGATAATGCGGTCCTGCCGGTCCTGTTTTTTGCCGTTTTGGCTGAAACGCTTTTACTAATTCCTCTCGTCCTGCTTTCACAGTTTGCGCCCGCTTTTTTAACCCGGCTGGGCCTGTTTGTGCCACCGGTCAATCTATACGGGCATATTCTGCTGTTTCTCAAGGCGATTTTGGTCGGCACGCTGTGGCTATTAGCGTATTTCTCTATGAAACACCTGCCCATTTCCGTCGCCGCACCGATTGCCGCTTCGATTCCCGCATGGACGCTTCTCGGCGCAATACTGATTTTCGGCGAACGCCTGACCCCGACTCAATGGGGGGCCTTCGGCATCCTTTTCATCTCCTATTACATCTTCTCCCTTGTCAGCGGCAGGGAAGGCATCGTTTTTCATACCAATAAATGGGTCATCTTTCTTTTTATCGCCGTCCTGCTTAGCGCGGTAAGCTCGCTTATGGATAAATACCTCGTCCAGACCCTCAAAATCAATCCGCTGGCCGTGCAGGTATGGTTTTGCGCCTATATGGTTCCCTTATTGGGCGTTTCACTGTTATTGTTCTGGCTTCCAAAAAGGTCCGGCTTTACTGTTTTCCAGTGGCGATGGAGCATCCCGCTTATCGGCGTGCTTTTGACCATCGCCGACATTGCCTATTTTAAGGCAATTAACTGTGAGGGGGCATTGATATCGTTAATTTCCGCCGTCCGCAGCGGCAGCACGATTGTCTCATTTTTAGCCGGCGCAATTCTTTTCGGCGAGGTCAGAATCTTTCAAAAATCCTTCGCCTTAGCCGGCGTCCTCGCCGGCGTCTTCCTGCTTTTTCTCGCTCACTAAATACGTAGGACTATCTGCCCAAAACATTTTTCGCCGCGGAGACGACGGCGTCGGCGGTTATGCCGAATTTCTCGAAACAGACCTTGTAAGGAGCTGAATGGCCGAATGAGTGCATACCAACAAATGCGCCATCGATGCCGAGCCATTTATGCCAGCCAAGCTCGACAGCCGCCTCGACGCCGACCCTCGCCTTAACAATCGGCGGGAGCACCGAATCGCGATAGTCCTGGCTCTGCTTTTCGAACAACTCCCAGCAGGGCATACTGACGACGCGTGTCTTAATCCCTTCAGCGGCAAGTTTATTATATGCGTCAATTGCTATTGCCACTTCCGAGCCGGTCGCCAAAAGCAGGACTTCCGGCTGAGCACCGCTAATCAGCGTGTAAGCGCCTTTTGGTAAGTTTGTTGCGGGCGCGTATTTGGCCTGGTCAAAAACGGGGAGGTTCTGTCGTGTAAGCAGTAAAGCCACGGGGCCGGCATTATATTGCAGGATGAATTTCCACGCCTGCGCGGTCTCGTTGGCGTCTGCCGGCCTGATAACGAGCATATTGGGTATTGCCCTCAGTGCGGCGAAATGCTCTACCGGCTGATGTGTCGGGCCGTCCTCGCCGACGCCGATACTGTCGTGCGTCCATACGAAAATCGTCGGGTATTTCGCTATTGCCGAGACACGCACCGCCCCCCGCATATAGTCGCTGAAAGTCAAAAACGTCCCGCCGAACGCCCGCGTCAGGCCGTTTATGGAAATGCCGCTCAAAATCGCGCCCATACCGTGCTCGCGAACGCCGAAACGGATGTATCTGCCGTCGCGGGAGTTTGGCTGGAAATCCTTCACGTCTTTCCACCGTGTATTATTAGAGGGGGTCAGGTCGGCGGAGCCGCCTAAGATAAACGGCATCTTCGGCATAAGAGCATCCAACGTTTTTCCTGACGCCGAACGGGTGGAAACCGCATTGGGCTTGCCGTCCTTTACCGGGTCAAATTTGGGAAGTAACGAGTCGATATCGACGGTTATTTTACCAACGAGAGCGTCCTGGAACTGCTGTGCAAGCTCACGATACGCCTCGGCGTATTTCTTGAACAGGTGGTTCCACTTCGCCTCGGCCTTTTTGCCCCTGTCAATCGCGGTGCGTGTATTCGGCAGGACATGCTCAGGGACGTTGAACGACATTTGCGGGTCCCAGCCGAAAATCTTCTTGGTCGCTTTAATCTCATCCTCGCCTAACGGCGCACCGTGCGCCTCGGCTGTATCGTGTTTTGTCGGGGCGCCGAAGGCGATATGTGTGCGAAGCTTTATGAGCGTAGGTTTGCCTTTTGTGCGTTTTGCCTTTTTGAGGGCCTTTTCAAAGGCCGCCATATCGTTGCCGTCGCCCGGCACCTCGATAACGTTCCATCCGTATGCCTTGTAGCGTTTGGCCCTGTCTTCGGTGAAGGACAGTTCAGTCGGGCCGTCAATTGATATATGGTTGTCATCGTAAATTACAATCAGGTTATCCAGCACAAGGTGCCCCGCTAATGAGCTTGTCTCGCTCGAAATGCCTTCTTCGAGGTCGCCGTCACCGCAGGCAACGTAAATCTTATAATCGACGACAGGGAAGCCCTCGCGGTTGAAATAATTCGCAAGATACTTCTGCGCGATAGCCATACCGACGGCGTTTGATATGCCCTGGCCCAACGGTCCGGTTGTGGCCTCGATACCCAGGTCGGGATGATATTCCGGGTGGCCGGGGGTCTTGCTGCCCCACTGCCTGAAGTTTTTCAGGTCGTCTAAAGACATATCGTAGCCGGTCAGGAAAAGCAGCGAATACAATAACATACAGCCGTGCCCGCCTGAAAGTATGAACCGGTCGCGATTGAACCACTTGGGATTTGCGGGATTGAATTTGAGATGCCGCATCCACAAAGTATAAGCGGCCGGGGCCAAACCCATCGGCATACCGGGGTGGCCCGACTTGGCCTTCTGCACTGCGTCTGCGGCCAAAAATCTTATCGTATCAATACATAACTCATCTAATCCTGTCAAACCTTTCACTCGTACCGGCTCTGACATTTCAATCTTCCTGTAAAAAAACGTCAATTTTCAGTCACAAAAAAACGAGTCAAAAGGATAATCTAAAACCCCGTGTTATGCAACCCCCCCTTTCATTTCGCCGACATTCACCACTTTTCGGGAATTTCATATAAAACAGTTTGAAACCCTCCAGTGCTGAACGTCTCCAATATAAGCCATTGTTCATCCGCCGAAAAAGGCGACCTTCCCGGCATTGAAGCCGACCACGCTGATGAACTTCCGAAGGACATACCTGACAGTTTTATCCAATGACGCTTACCGCCAGTAATGTCGATCACCATATAAGTCGGAAAATCCATAAAGCCGCTCAAACCCAATAATACAAACCTACCCGATGAAGAGACCCCTTGAATCCTCATTGCCTTCGGCACCGAAAACAAACGCCGTGCCTGACCACTTCCAAAATCAAACTTTATGAGATATGCCCCCGTTTTTCCTTCGACTACGTAAAACGCACATCCGGCTTGGCGTGCTTCGAGCGGAAAATCATCACCCGCTACATGAATAATTTTTTCTTCCCTCAAGCTCAAAAAGTCCGAAGAATATTTCTCGAATTTTTCAAGCTCATTTACATCGAATGCATTTTTAAATTCATTAACCGGATACAATCTCTCATATTTCTGTGATGATTTCCATAACACCTGACTGCCGTTTTGCAGGTTCATTCTCAACACATACAGCCGCCTGTTTTTTTCTTCATCCCCTTCGTCGGCCCGACCGACATAAACAGCCAATTCCCTTTCGCTTATCCACTCTGCCTTGCCCCCGACCCAGTTTACATCCTTTAGCAATTCTACGGCTTCCATATCCTCATTCATTGTCTCTATATTATAAAACCTAAGCGTTTGCACGTTTTGACCGTAATCAATCCAGGCAATACGGCGACTTGTGATATCGACCGGCTTTCGCGCCCCTATCGAGAATCTCCGGGAAGTCGGCACTTTAAACTCCTGTTGCTGATTAAAATCATAGACCCACAATTCACGAATAAGACAGTCATCGTTAACATCCTCCAGCGTCACATGCCGAATCAATGTTTTCTCATCAAGCCAAATCGTATTTACAGAGCCCTCGTGTTCCAGCACAAATTTACGCTCAAGAGTTCCTGCGTCAATCACGCAACCACGCCCCTCATACGAGACAGTTGTAAAAAACCGTCCGCAATTTCCCCAGACCGCTGCGCGAATCTCGTCACCACACAGAAGCCCTGAGATATTCTTCGAAGGCCACTCCTGAGACCTGTTATATGCGTATGCCGCCGTCGGCACACCAGCCAGAACACATAAAATGACAATCTTCAAGCCGTTCGTCAGTTCTTTTACGGCGAAAAGAACCGCAGAAGCTAGCAATAACGCTGTTATGGCCATAATGATTATTGTGTTTACGTAAATAGGTTCTATTGGCGTGAACGCTCTTAATCCGGCGCCGAAATAGACAAGAATTGTACAGTGAAACGCAAATTCGATAAATTTATCCCTCTCTGTCTGAATCAGTTTGAAAGCCCAGGGCTTTAAATACGACCCGACTAAAGACAGCATCAAAGCGATAAATAAATAAGGAATCAAAGATTGAAAACGAGGCATCAGTAAAGCGGTCAACAATGCTATGTTTGCTGCAAATATGATTGTCAGAAGCCATCGTCGCGGGGCGATACTATCCTCGGGATTTTTCATCGCGCGCTCAACAATCGGGCTTACCGACAAATCGGGCCGAATTGTTTTTATCACAGGAACCAGCTCACGATAGACAAAAGGATATGCTTGAATAAAAAGGGCCTTTGGTTTTGTCTTCAGGATAAATTCAAAAAAAGGCCTTTTTTCTTTTTTCAATTTCAGTCGAATGCCTCCCGTTCGATTTAGCCATATTCCGTGCTTGATTTCCTCGATTTGGTCCCACTCAGCAAATTTTTCCCCAACCTTTATCCCTTCTGCTCCAATAATTACTGGCCCCCTCGTTCCTGCCACCCAGCCCATCCAATCCCAGACATGTACACTTATAATGAATATGTATGTCGCGATAAAAACGATATATGCCCAAAAAAATTGTAATGGAATCTCGCCGAAGGTAAATATAATCAAAAAAACAAGCATTACTATATGGCAGGCCAGCGTAAACACCCAAGGCAGCTTTGGATATCGAAACTCAATATCCACCGCACTACTTGACTGTCCTTCGTTCATTCTTTCGATACCCCTCCCTCTTAAAATTCGAAAATGTCTCGCCTACTTGGCTGCGATGTGCGCCCAGTAGGCCAAAACGCAGGTGTAGGCCCATATTGCCGAGACCGCGAAAAGCACCATCGAGGCAATAACGCGAAGGCCCTTCTGCTCCGATTGCCAGACCACAACCGGCGCACAAACGCCTGCAGCGCCGCTAAGAATGAACCCGACGCCCGACAGAATCGGGTTTTGTGTCAGATTAAGCTCGATAATCCTGACGCCCAGCAATATCGCCACTGCGCCTGCGAAAAGACCGTAAACGGCCAGGGGCATAAGCTCCCATCCCTTTGCGATGGCCCAGGCCGTTCCGAGAAGCAATACCCCCAATAAGACGGACGTTTCGCCGAAGGCCATATTAAACGGCACGGGCAAGGGCCATTTGAACGTCATCATAAATCCGCAGGCCGTCGCCACAAGCCCGCAAATCCCGAAGGCCGGCGCCCAAGAGGTTCTTTCCTCACCCTCCATTCCCTGATACACAAAAATGCCCAGCAGGAAAAACCCCGCCGTCATATTTGCCAGCATCAACGTCACATAATCTATCATCATAATTTTGCTTCCCTTCAATATGACTTGTGATTATATGTTACCCGAAATTATAGTGCTTTTTAACCGCCTTTTTAACCTTCCAGGTGCATTCCAAATCGACCGGGAACACCACGTAATCGCCCGGGCCGAAACTGACGGAATCTTTTCCGTCAGTAACCGTAACGTCGCCCTCTAAAATCAGGCAGGTCTCCTCTTCGGTATATGCCCAGTCAAATTCGCTCGGCTCACACGTCCATATCGGCCAACTTTTGCAGTTATCCTGCTCCTGTTTGGTCGGCTTTCTCACTACCACGTCTTTTATCGTCGGCATAATTCACCCCTTAAAACGACCAATCCTTAAAGTCAGCGGCAATTATACCGGCCTGGCCGGCCGATTTCAAACCAGCAATATTTTTTTCTTTTTCCTTTTGCCATTTTACCTTACATTATCCGTTTTCCAATCTGAAAACGAGCTATGAACAAAGAACAATTGACAAAATTCAAGGCGTGGTTCGATACATTTGTCGCCGGCTTCTACGGCAACGACGACTTTATCAATGCCAACATCAGGTCCAAAGAAGAGCACACGAGGCGGGTCTGCGAGGAGACGCTTTATTTGGCCGACGAGTTAAAGCTCGACGAAAACTGCCGGCTGCCGGCTGAGACAATTTCCTTGCTTCACGACGTCGGGCGGTTTCCGCAATTCATAAAATACAAAACCTATATCGACTCCCGAAGCATTGACCACTGTGAGCTGGCCATTGACATCATCCGAAAAGAAAAACTGCTTGCCGACCTGTCCGCTGACGAACAGAAGCTAATCGAAACTGCAATCAAAAAACACGGCGACAAAAAGCTCAACGACGACCTCACGGGCGAGGCGCTGCTGTTTTCCAGGTTGATTCGCGACGCGGACAAGCTCGATATCTATCACGTCGTAACCGAAAAATACATCCGGCACCGGGACGACCCCGAGAATTTCCAGCTCATAATCGACTTTCCCGACGTGCCGCAATACACGCCCGACGTTCTCGAAGCGGTTCTGGCAGGCCGGCTTATAGATTATGACTCGCTCAGGACCTGGAACGATATGAAACTTTGCGTCGTCGGCTGGGTCTATGACATCAATTTCGCCGCATCATTAAAACGCATCAAACAGCGCCGATGCCTCGAATTGATATTTGATTTTCTCCCAGACAATCCCGACACGGCAAAAGTCCGCGACAAAATCTTCACCTACGTTAATTCCCGCATCGGGCAATAATCTTGACGAACCGCCGTTGCGCAAATATCATAATTCGCCGTTATTTAAGAAAAGGAGCCGATATGGAAGCCATATTGCAGACGACAATTGAAAATTTCCAGCCCAAACGCGGCAAGGTCCGCGACGTTTACGATTTGGGCGACAAGCTGCTTATCGTCGCAACCGACCGCATCAGCGCTTTCGACGTGGTTATGGCAAATCCCATACCCTTCAAAGGCCAGGTCCTGACCCAGATTTCACTTTTCTGGTTCGACTTTTTGGAGCCGATTGTCAATCATCATCTTATCACTGCCGATGTCGCTAAATTCCCCTCGCCTTTTAACAAATACGAAAAGCAATTAGCCGGCAGAAGTATGCTCGTTAAAAAGACAAAAGTCCTGCCAATCGAGTGCGTCATTCGCGGTTATCTGGCCGGCTCGGGCTGGAAGGAATATCAAAAGTCACAAACCGTCTGCGGCGTCAAGCTTCCTGCGGGTCTTAGACAATGCGACAAGCTCCCAGAGCCAATATTTACCCCCGCTACAAAGGAGGATTTAGGCAAACACGATGAAAATATTTCATTTGGGCGGTGTGTCGAAATTATCGGCGACGAAAACGCAAAATACCTTCGCGACAAAAGCATTGAAATCTTCAAAAAAGCGAGCCAATACTCCGAATCGAAGGGAATAATACTGGCCGATACAAAATTCGAATGGGGTCATACCAGCGGCAAAACCATTCTTATTGACGAGGTTTTAACGCCGGATTCATCTCGTTTCTGGCCTGCCGACCAATACCAGCCCAGCCGGGACCAGGAATCCTTCGACAAGCAGTTCGTCCGAAACTATCTCGAAAGCATAAACTTCGACAAATCCGGCCCCGGCGTGAAACTGCCAGACGACGTCGTTAAAAAAACGAGCCAAAAATACGTCGAATGTTACGAGCGCCTGACCGGCAAAAAATTCGGATTTAGAAATTAATGGATGTAACATTGCCCAATAACATTGACTGGCAAACCTGGATTAGACGCTGGGACAAAATGCAGGACCTTTACATCCCTGCCAGAAAAGAACGATTCGAAATCATAGCACGATTGATTACCGATACCCAGCGAAAAGTATTGAGAGTTCTGGATATCGGATGCGGCACCGGCAGTTTGATGATGCCCATTCTAAAGACGTTCCCGAACGCCGGGGTCTGGGGCATTGAATTTGACTCAACTTTGCTTGCGCTGGCAGAAAAACGCTTCGTCAAATTCAGCAAAAGGACACTGTTGGTAGAAGCGGACCTGCGAAAAAGCGGCTGGACGGGACTTGTAGGCAGCCGATTCGATGCGATTGTCTCCGCGACCGCCCTGCACTGGTTTAGCCCCGAGCAGTTGAGCCGATTATATAAACAATTCGCGCGAATTCTCAGGCCGGGCGGGATATTCCTTAACGCCGACCACGCGGGCAGCGCATGCAAACAAATTCAAAAGGATTGGGAGAACCAAAGACGTTTTCTCTCACGTAAATACGAAAAAGGCAATGCCGATGACTGGGATGGTTTCTGGCGTGCTTACGGCCGTGAGCTGAAAATTAATGTCAAGGATTTTCGTAAAAAATTGACCGGCGCCTGGGTTGGCACTGAGCTGGGTTTGCCTCTTCAGTGGCATTTCGAGAAATTGAAAGAGGCCGGATTTATGAAAATTGACTGTTTCTGGCGGATGGCCTACGATGCCATTTACGGCGGTATTAAAAAATAACCATCCGATTAAAAATTTGAATCGGTGAAAATGACAAATCTACAACCTAAATATCGCGTCCCTCTTTTATGTGCCCTGCTTGCCGTGGTCACATTTGCCGTTTATCTGCCCGTCCGCAATCACGAGTTCGTCAATTACGACGATGACGATTATGTTACCGATAACCCCAACATCAAATCGGGCTTTTCCTGGCAAAACTTCAAATGGGCCTTCACTACGGGCCGCTCTTCTAACTGGCACCCGTTGACGTGGCTGTCTCTTATGCTCGATTGCACGCTCTTTGGCGTCAAATCAGGCCCTTTGCACCTTATAAACGTTGTCTTTCATATCACAAACACCCTTTTGCTATTTGTTGTTTTCAATCGCATGACCAAACGCTCCTGGGCAAGCGCATTTATCGCTGCCCTGTTCGCCGTCCACCCGCTGCATGTCGAGTCCGTCGCCTGGGTCGCTGAGCGAAAAGACGTCCTCAGCACGCTGTTTTGGCTTCTCACAATGTTAGCATATATTCGTTATACCGAGCGTAAATCAATCATTGCTTATATCACTGCAATTGTCCTGTTCGGCCTCGGCCTTATGGCAAAGCCGATGCTCGTTACTCTTCCCTTCGTTCTTATACTGCTCGATTACTGGCCTCTCAGCCGCTTTCTTAATTCTAAATTCTCAATTCTAAATTCCATTATCGAAAAGCTTCCATTTTTCATCCTTACTATAGTATCCAGCGTAATCACTTTTATCTTTCAGCGCAAAGGCGGCGCCGTTACTGCTATTTTTTTTAAGGACCGCATCTTAAACGCCCTATGCTCGTATCTTGCCTATATATGGAAAATGTTTGTGCCCACCCGGCTGGCCGTCCTTTATCCACATCCCGCCAGCATCAGCGCAGGCGACGGAATGCTTATCGTAAAAGCCGTCGTATCAGCAATAATACTGATTCTTATTACCGCTCTTTTACTTTATTACGGCAGACGATATAAATATCTGGCCTTCGGCTGGCTTTGGTACTTAGGCACACTCGTTCCCGTCATCGGCATCATCCAGGTTGGAGTCCAGGCAATGGCCGACAGATACACATACATCCCCCTTATCGGCCTTTTCGTAATCATCGCCTTCGGCGCAGCCGACCTGCTCAAACATATTCCCCTCTCCAGGCGCGTCCTTTCGACTATGGCGGCGGTTGTTCTTTTGGCCTGCGTTCTGAGCACGTCAGCTCAGTTGAAACACTGGCAAACCAGCTTAACGCTGTTCGAGCACGCTTTGGCCGTAACTAAAAATAATTACACAATACTCAACAATTACGGAAATTCTCTCAGCGACCAGGACCGGCCATACGAGGCCGTCATATACTTCAACGAGGCGATTAAAATCCTGCCCAACGCACCCGATATCCGCAATAATTTTGGCGTTGCCCTGAAAAAGCTCGACCGCATTGACGACGCCATTGAACAATACAACATCGCTTTGCGGCTCGAACCCAATTATGCCGTCGCCCACTTAAATCTCGGCGTGGCACTTATGGCAAAAGGCGAATACGATGCGGCCATCGAGCACTACAAATTTTACCTCGGCTGCGACGCCAACGACGTCAACTTGCAACAGGGTATGGCGATATCTCTGGCCACACAGGGTAAAGTAGGCGACGCCGTCGGCCGGTTCAAAAAGGCGCTTGCCGCCAGACCCGATTCCGCCGAAGTCCTCGGAAATCTCGGCTATGCCCTAGCACAAAGCGGTAAACCCGGTGAGGCACTCGAATACTATTACAGGTCGCTGCTGCTCGACCCCAACAACATCATAACTCACGGCCGGCTCGCCCTTGCGCTTGCAGCGGTCGGCAAAATCGACGAATCAATCGAGCAGTGCCGTATCGTCCTTGCCGCCCGCCCCGACGACGCCGAAATGCACACCAATCTCGGCATACTCCTCCAGGCAAAAGGTAAATTCGACCAGGCAGTAGAATCCTACAAAAAAGCCCTCCAATTCGACCCCAACGACCAAAAAGCACGCGAAAACCTCAACGCCCTGACTCAAAATACCTCGACCAAATAGGGTTTTCTTTTCGAAAAAGAGGTTAAATTTGTTATAATACCACCAGCAGGGTTTTGAGTGTTCGGGAAAGTATGGGTTTAAAAATGAAACGTTTTTCATTGGTCTTGTTTATCCTCGGTTTGACGGCGTCGGTTAGCGCCGATGTGCTCGTATATAATGTAAAGTATTGCAAAAAGGGCTTTATTTACAGGGGACAGGAACAGAAGTGGGAAGATGACAGTCAACGTTTATTGACGGCATATTTCATTGTTGAGGTAAATGACGACGGCACAATTACCGGCTTATGTTTCGACCAGTGGAAAGAAAAATCGGAGGGTAAAACCCGAAAGTTATACGAATTATATTCAATACCAACTTTTAATCTGCTCGAATGCCCGCTTGGGAAAAAAACGATATGGATAATTACTGCCGAATCCGATGTTAGCTGCCAGATACTAAAAGGTGAGGCAAAACTCAAAAAAGTCGGAAACGCCGAAATGATTATTGCCCCAAAGCTTATCGTAACTGCAATATGGGATGGCCCCTATGAAGATGACAGATATATAGGCACAATCAAAGGTTCCTGGAGCTTAAATTTTAAAAGGACTCTTGATTTTCAGGGACTTACCATCCAGCAGGCAGGAGAGATAATCGAAGCTGAGTTTAAAAGTAAAGGTTACGAGGACAGGGGGTGGCACTGATGTAACGTTTAGAGGTGAATCACGCGATTTTAATACGCCCGGCGAAACAAACTTTGCAAAAGGAATTAGAAAAAAATGAAACTATTACTGCTGGTTTTTCTGATGCTATCGACGGCCTTCCCAGCCGATGCGGATGTCTTTGTCTATAACTGGAAGGAGAAAGTCGATTGCTACTTCCAATCCGGAGCCGTCTTACAAACATGGAAGGAAAACCATAAGGGATATGTTATCATAGAAACAGACGATAAATTGCCATACGCATACGCCCTTTATATCGATACAACATCGGGAGAAAATAAACTTATGTGGTACTGGGAAGCCGGGTTCGAACCTGCCGAAATCAACATTGACAACAAGATATATATGGTTCTTTCCGACAAATATTACAGTTCTTCGCCGTCATTAACAATCAGATACCAGGTCCTGCTAACCGCCGAAGTGAAAAGCGGCACGGCTGCGAAATTCTCCGGCACCGAGATATGGCGGGAATATCGAGACGGCAACAAATTATTCCGCACCCCGCGGGCATCCCTTGTAATCAACAAAAAATGGACCACCGTTGCTCAAAATGAAGGGTTCACAGCCGAGCAGGCCAGGGTTTGGATTGGCCAGGAGCTTATGAAAAAGGGTTATGAGTGGAACTAACAAAAACGCCCGCTACCGACATCACGTAAAAACATCCGTGAATAAACGCCAATAGCGACTCTAAAAGCTCAGAAATGCAAACCAAATATCTATCTGATCCTTCAGACAAAGGGGCATACCGAACAGGCGGTTGAATCTTTCAAAAAAAACCCTTCAATTCGACCCCAACGACCAAAAAGCACGCGAAAACCTCAATGCACTGCTCCCAAAGCCCATATCTGAATAGGGATTTTCGCTTGCCTGAAAAGACAGAAGTATGTTATAATTCTGTTGGTGTAATTTTATAGAAAACACGGAGTTAAAGGGTATCCGTCGCGTTTTAGGGTGACGAGGCAAACCTCTCTCTGTTGAAAATTATTGTAAAAACATTTTATGAAAGGATTGGCTGAAGAATGAAAAAATTGTTGTTTGTGCTGTTGCTGCTGGGATTGACCGTCCCGGTCAGCGCCGACGTGCTTGTTTACACGATGAGCAACAAAGGTATATCTTTTATGGAAGATTCGCCGGACTGGGAAATGGAGAAGGAAAACATAAAGGGTTACATTATTTTAGAGGGCGGCCCCGGCGACGATACCGTGGATATGTGGGTTATCGCTACCTACAAAGAAAAAGACAAGAACGGCAAGATGCAGAAATACGTTTCGGCCGAATCCCTTGGCGAACTTGGAATCATCACGGCCGATGCAGGGAAGAAAACCATATGGATAATAACCTCCGGTGATAACGAAGACCAGCGCATCCTGTTAAAAGGATATGTCAGGAACTCAAAAATAGGCACCATTGCCACGAAGCTGGTCGGCAACGTTATCTGGGATACAGAAGACAATCCTGGCGAAAGGGACATCGGCAGCTCAAAAGTTACATTGAGTTTGCATACGAAATACACGCTCTATGCGGAGGAAGAAGGTTATGACGGCATCACGGCGACTATGGAACTTATGAACTATCTTGTTAACGAACTGGGTTATATTCCTGATTAAATCCTGTGATTTTAATTATACCTGAGAAAGGAAGGTTTAATAAAATGAAGAAGATGTTGCTGATACTGCTTGTTCTGGCCTTTGCGGTTCCGGCCTGGGCGGAAGTTATTGTTTTTAACTGGAAAACCAAGGAATCCGGTTACGACTACTACAACTCCATAATTTATTTATGGAAGGGTAGTTACAAGGGATACCTTGTTATCGAAGAAAGCGGCGGCGTGGCATATGCTACTTTTATCGAAATCTGGACCGAAAAATGGAGCGGCGGAACAGATAAATTAATGGATGACTGGGATGAGGAGTATGATGTTGTCGAGGCCGATATTGGCAATAATAAGACAATCATAATTCTCTCGACCGGTGATGACGAATATCGCGTACTTCTCACAGGCGCAGTGAAAAAAGACATCGTCTCGAAATTCACCGGCACTGAAATATGGGATGAGGAATATGGTTCTGGCAACAGAGATATTGGTATCGCAAACTGGACGCTCAGCTTCAACAAAAAATGGACCGCTGCCGTCGAAGGTATGGATTTTAACGGCGCCTACAATTTTGTCGTAGGAGAGCTTTCCAGCCAGGGCTACGTATGGGATTAGGAAACAGGTTTACTGTTGACCGTTTGTAAACAACGCCGGCGGCCTCAAAAGCCGCCGGTTTTTTTATCTAATTTTTTTCATTTTCCCGTTACACAAATCCTTTCCCTGCCGGTTATTATTATGTAGAAACAAAACTGTCCGGTGCTCGGTTAAAGTTAAAAGGGCTTTTTGAATGAGAAACTCAAAACGACTGGAGCTCTTTGAAAAATTAAGACACGAGTTCTGCGGCTATCTCACTTCCATGCTCTGGAAACTCACCGGCAACGCCGAAATCTTCGCCGAGGCGATTCAGTACGCATTTTTGGCCATCTGGATGAACCTCGAAAAGCTCACCGGCCCACAGGCAGGCGCATATATATACCGAATAGCGCTTTCCGCAAACTCGAAGGCCTGGCGAACCAGAATCGGCAAAGATGGCCAAATCCCAAGAGCAAACGCATTCATAAATCCAGCAACCAATTGCCACGCCGATGAGGAAACAGTCAATCTGGTCCGAAAGGAAATCGCCAACCTGCCCGAAAAGCAGGCCCAGGCGATTGTTTTAAGATACATCGACCAGCACGACTACCAGACAATAGCCGACAAACTGAGCTGCACCGAAGATACCGCCCGCTCGCACGTCTCAAAGGCGCTCAATGCACTGAGAAATAATCTCGCTTACCTGAATATATCGGAGTCCTGAAAATGAACGAAGAAAAATTAAAACAAATCCTCAATAAAATCGGCCAAACCGATGTTTCTCCCGACGTTATCCGTATCGCCGAACAGACCTCGCAGAGTTTCACCTCCGCCCTCAATCTCCTGCAGTCCCGGCGACCGCCGCTTGCAACGTTCTTTATCGGCTTCAAACGTATCGCCGTTGCAGCAGTCATCTTCTTCGCGTTTGGTATCGGCCTGTCTGTCGGACGATGGTCTAAGCCGACCGGCTCATTTAATGTTACCGCATACACCCCGACAATATCGACCTATACCTCCACCAGCAAAAACGCCGACGGCTTTTGGCGGCAAAAGGCGCTTGCCGCAATGCAACCCAGGCCTTATGCTCAATCCGCCGTCGGAAACAAGCTGCTAAACGCCTACAATCAATATCTCAAGGAGAAATACAATGACTAAGAAAAACCTTATCAATCTTTCACTGGCCGCCTCTTACGTCATCACTACGCTCATTATCGGCTGCATCCCTGAGGACTCCCTCCAGTGGTCCAGGGATGGCTCAAAAGGTATTTACAGCAAAAAAGGGACTCTCTTTCTCGTTGACGGCAACACCGGCACTCTCACTCAAATCGCACCGAAAGAAACCACCACGCTTTGGCCTGCAATTTCGCCTGACGGCTCGCTTTTCGCCTACAGCCAAATCGTAAATGTCAGCGATTTCAACAACGCCTTTAAGCTTCTTCCCGCCGACCAGGTCAGGGAAATCTCGGGCGGCGCCGAAATCCTCAGGCAAAGAATCATCACACAGGATTTTTTCGACGGCAACATCCCTTCCCTTGACAATATCCGCAACGAACAGCATCTCGCCTGGGTCCATCGTTATCTCGCTGAAAACGCTGACGCGCAGCTCGCGGACAAAACGGGTTCCGACCCGCTCGGTAAAATAAAAGAAAAGCCGTTGTCTTATTATCAGCTTATAATGTCTCCCGTCGCCGACCCAAACGTCAAAAAAATCATTATGACAAGCAACAGACAGCTCTGGCGGCTGCGTTTTTCGCCTGATTCCAAACTCATCGCCTGGGTCATCGACAACAAAACAGATAAAGCTTTTGACGCGGGTTTTGACCTGTATATTGCGAGGATTTCCGAAAAAAGTCCAGGCGAGCCGGCATTCATCGCCCCGGCCATAGCCATAAGCTATGATTTTCGACCCGATGGCCGGGCCATCGCTTACATCAAACCCGAAACCGAAAATTTCAAAGGCCAGGAGCTCGTCCTCGGCTCGCTCGTCGAGAAAACCATTATCGACCCCGAAGGCAAATTCCTCGTCTCGCCTGACAAGGAAACCCCTAAAAGATATACCTGCACCGGCCCCGCAAAAGAGTTAGCCGGAGTTATTTATTATTCCTGGATGTCCGCCTCATACGGCCGCGACGGCCGGATTTTCTTTTCTTCCGTGAAATTGTCGGTGCCCTCCAGCAAGCTCGACTCGGAAGAGGGCTCTGTCTTTTGCTGTGATACGCTCACGGGAACGGTCGGCGACATACTTCCGCAAATCGCCCTCGATTTCACCCAAGGTAACTACTACCTGTTCCAGTTATCGAACGATTCCAGTAAAATCCTTCTTCCCGGCAATAAAAATACGCTCGGCATCTATGCTATGGGGCCCGATATCGAATCCTCGAAAATCCTCGTCGATGTCAACGAGTCCTTCGGCGAGGACTCGCCGCCGAAGCTCGTCCCACAGTGGAAAGGCCCAAACCATGTCTCCTGTCTTGTCTCCGAAAAATCTCACTACCTGACCAATGACCCCAATACCCCTCACCGCCGAAAAGAAATCATCGTCCTCGATTCCAGCGGTAACCTCGTCCAGATTTTAAGCAGGGACTGGCCCGATGACCTCCTTAACTTCTGATTGATAATACCTTAAAAGCGCTCCAAAGGCCGGACGAAAACATCGACCGGCCTTTTCCTTATTTAAACACTCTGGCAAAACAAAAAATTTCGCTTAAACTAAAACCTGCCTTTAAATTGTCTTATTTACGGCAATTGCTGGTTTCGAAACCTAAAGAGATGATGATGCTGGAAGACAAACTGCTAATTTGGAAACTAAAGAACCGAAATCAGGAGGCCCTGCGCTGCATCTATGAGAAATACAAAAACGAGCTTCTTGCGCTGGCCGTGACTTTTTGCAACGACCGGACCTGTGCCGAGGATGCGCTTCACGACGTTTTCGTATCGCTGGCAAGTGTCGCGCCGAAATTACGGCTCAGGACCTGCCTGAAAAGCTATCTGGCCTCCTCGGTGGCAAACCGCCTTCGTAATATACATCGCGCAGAACGCCGAACAACCGGGCTTGACGAGGCCGATTTCCCACCTTCGACCTCCGACAATCCCGAAGGCGAGGCAATATCCGCCGAGCGGTCTCGGAAAGTCGACGTTGCCCTGATGCAGATTCCATTCGAACAGCGTGAGGTCGTCCTCCTGCATATACAGTCAGAACTGAAGTTCAGGCAGATAGCAAAACAACAAGGCGTATCAATAAACACGGTTCAGAGCCGCTATCGATACGCGATTAACAGGCTGCAGACCATATTGAATCATGAGGTGTTAAAATGAACCCTGCAGAAAACATAGAACGGCTGATTAAAAATTTCTGTCAGACAAAAAAATCCTCCGCCAGGACGACGGCAAAGCTTGACGAAAAAATCCTCGATGATGCTCTCACACAGCTTGCTGGTCCCGGCCGGGAACAGACAAGCTTATGGAGAATCCTTATGAAAAACAGAACGACACAACTCGCCGCTGCTGTGGTAATTATCACGGCAGTCGGGCTGTCAGTAACGTTACACAACAAATTTGTCTCGACGGCCTATGCTATTGAGCAAACCATCGACGCGATGAAAAACATCACTATTATGCACCTGCTCGGCAGGGACACACAGGATGGAAATTTTGATATGTGGGTCCAAGTCAATCCTGAGACCGGCCTGATGACCAATTTCTACCTCGAACAAAAAGACCAGGGCAAAATAGTGGTATCAACACCTAAAGCAACCTATACGTATGATCGGAATGCTTCTCTTGTTGAAGTCAAAGACGGTCCCGGTCTGGAATCGCCGTTTCGGATTGGACGCTTCATAGAAGATATGAATGAGCTTGCCAACAGAATCGGCGGCCGGGTCGAACATTACGAGGAATACGACTCGAATCTGAACAAAAACGTAATTGTGCTTGAAATTACTTCTCGGAGTGTGGATATCAGGGCAGTTATAGACCCTGTAACGAAGCTTCCGATTCGTTTTGATTCAGCCATAGGATTAAACCTCGGACAATCTTTCTCGCTGAAGGATGTTGAGATTTTCTATGAAGAGCAGGCGCCCGAAGGGATATTCGGGTTCGTTATTCCTGATGGTGCAAAGGTCATAAGAAACACCGTTGATAGAAGAGATGAGCTGTTAGCGGAAGAGATTATTCAGTATGCACACGAAATAGATGCAAAGTGCCCCGAAAACAACGACATGTGGTGTAATACCCAGATTAGAGTTGTGGATGACAAAATGAATGTGTTCTACGGCTCGGTTTTTCATATTAGAAATGATTCCGAAGAAGTATGGACAGATGAAGTGACATACGCAAATTCGGATGGTCCGGGGCAAGGAATAGCGGTTTTTGACGAGAAAGGTAATAAACTTGAAACTCGTTTTGTTCAAGATAAGCTTCCAGGTATCGGTGATTTCCGCCTTTACATCAAGCTGAACGAACCTTTGCTTCCGGGACAGAGTCGCTCTTTTGTGGAGTGGTTAAATGGTTCACATCCATGCTGCAAGACAGGTGTTGAAAATATCTATTCATTTACAATGCAAAACTTTCCCGGCAAGTATTGTCTGGAGAGTTTTATTCTTGTGCTGGCGCCAAATGTGGAGCTTGTGAAAAGCACACAAAACCATACCTTTTACGAAAACATAAACGGCCACAGCGTTTATGTATGGCAGGAATATGTTCCTACGGATACAATGCATAAAGTAACCGTAGAATTACGAAAGCGCGAGTAAATTGAAAGTTGTTTCACAATATCATAAGCCGCCGGAAAATACCGGCGGCTTTTTTGTTTAACCGATGAACTGCGACAATAACGATTTTACAGCTATAAGTTCCACGCCCTGGCAAACGCTCTGAAGCTGCGGTCGTATGTCTTCTCCACATCAGGCGGAAAACAGCACCCCGGCAGCTCCCTGTTCATCAAATGATAGCTTATGCACTCGCAGCACATACCCTTTTTATCACATCCAGGATACGTGCAGGCGCAATTCTTCAAATTCTCCTTCTTCTGACATTCCATATTTTTCCCTTTTTAATTCTGTTGTTTTTGCACTTCCAGCCCAAATATACTGACGCTTAACGCCGGCACGCTCAACTTACTTGACAATCCTAAAACCGTCTTATCCTCAATCATAACTTTCGGCTCTTTTCCCGGCTCATTGAACGCCATCGGGTCCGTTCCTGTTATAATCCATTGTTTCCCTTTGTCCGCAACCCTGACATTCTTAAATTCAACCGGTATCTCGTATGCTTTATCCGTCGGATTTACGATGCCTATGGTCAGCACATTCCGGTCGCTCGTCAACGCCGCCATAACGTCGATTGGGCCGATATGACTGCTTTTGACCTCGACGGGAATCTCGCCGAAGCGCCGCCGGTACATTTTCAGAACAAGCCCCGTCGTCTCGAACGCCGCCGCGGTCTTTGTCGTCTTTATCGCCCCTATGACGTTGACCGTCTGGGCGTAATTGGCCATAAAATACAGGTCGCTGTTCCTGAAAAACTCGTGCAATCCCGTCGCGACGCCCAATCCGTCTTTCAAATAATACCGCGTGCCGAGTTCGCCGTAAATGTAATCGCCGTACCAGTAATTCCACTCGTCCATCGCAATTCTGATGTCTTTACCTGATAGCTCGTTTATGTCCCTGCGGTATTTCCTGTGCGCGTCCGCCGTGCGTTTTATCATCCTGGCTAAAAGCTTTGTGTGCTTCACAACGTCCTTGTTTTCTTTACAGTAAATATGCTCGCTTATAAGGTTCATATAATCGCCGCACGTCCTGAGCATCGCCTCGCTCCATTTGCCTACGTTGCCCACGCCGACAAGTTTGGCGTTCGGGTCAACCTTCCAAATCGCCTCAGCCGCATGGTTGTGCTTTTCCACGTATTCCAAAAGCGGCATATGCCCTAATTGCCAATCCCCAAACATCTCATTTCCCACCGCCCACCACTTAACGCCGTATGGCTCAAGATGGCCGTTTTGTGCCCGCAGCTTACCCATCGGGGTATCAACTGAGCCATTACAATACTCAACCTCCGCCGCCGCCTCTTCAATCGTCCCAAGACCGGTATTCACCGCAATAAACGGCTCAGCCCCGATTATCTCCATCAACTCCATATATTCGTCAATCCCGACGTCGTCGTGCTCCACGCCCTTCCACGCCGGGTTTTTCCGCGGCGGTCTTTTGTCTCGTTCTCCAATCCCGTCCCGCCAGTCATATCCGCTCACAAAATTCCCTCCAGGCCACCGATACACCGGCGAATTCAAATCCTTCAGCAGCGTAACCACGTCGCTTCGCCACCCTTTGATATTATCCGCCGGCATAAGCGACAGCGTCCCAATCCTGAATGTGCCCATCCCTTTGCCAACGATTTCAAGACGTACGTTATCACTCGACACCGGCGACGTAAAACCAATATTGTGCGTTCTGAATTCTCCGCTTACTTCACCGACGTTTATATCAATCGCCTCACCGCTGACCGGCACAATCCTCACCACAATCGGCCCCGCATCCTCATCTCCCGCAAGTATTATTCTGCCCGTATATCCCTTGCCTTTTAGAATCGCTAAACCTTCCTGTGAAATACCTGACTCATTTCCATCCTCCGATAAATGAATAACAGGCATATGCTGACCCACGTATGGATTATTCGTATCCATCGTAACCGTTCCAGCAGGTCCGATTACCTTCCACGGCGACGCCTTGAGATACTTATATGGTCTGGACTTCCATCGCTGCGCGTCATCGGCTGTTCCCAACGGCTGATAATTATCCGTTATCGGGTAATAAAACTTGCGGTCCTCTAACATTTCCGCCCACATCCCCCCGTAAATACACCTGCCCAGATGCTCGATAAACTGCCCGTATATGTATTTCGATATCGGCTCAGCCGTCCGGTTCGCGTCTATAATAATCTTCATTTGCGTTTCTTCTTCCTGTTCGCTCGCCATTTTGTCCCTCAATAGCCATACTGCCATCGGCCCCTGCCCGCGATTCGCCCAAGCGTAATAAGGTATCAGCGTCATACTGTTATCGCCGCGAATCACCGTCGCCCCGCCTAACAAGTCGTCCCGGTATTCCGCGGTCAGCATCGCGTTATCCTGCAAAATCAAATCAATAACGTCCCCGTCGTTATCAGGCCATTCCGCGCAATAGACAACCGGCCCGCGCTCTATCGCAACCTTGTTCATATCCGCCGCCACGTTCGCGTTAGCCAAAACACGTCTGGCCGGCATCGGCATACCCAGTTCTATAACATCGCCCTTTTGCCATTTACGCTCGATGAACGCAAAACCATTTTTCATTGCCGGCTCAATCACTGCGCCGTTGAGTTTAATCCCGATTTTCCGGTCGCCGCTATCGATATACCTATACAAATCACTCGGCGTGGGTTTGCCCTGTGTCCATCCGGGAATTCTAACCGCTACCGCAAACTTCCCCGTTTTCGTTGGTTCAAACGTCAGATTCACCGCCCCTTCCCACGGATACCGCGTTTGCTGTTTTATCTTCACTGCATTATCTTTTAGTTTGATTTCCCCCTCGCACGCTGCAAACATATTTACATAAATAATGTCATCGGCCTTCGCGTAAAAGTATCCCGGCAGCGACGCTATAAACCTCGCTACATTCGGCGGGCAGCACGCGCACTTAAACCACGCCTCACGCTTATTCTGCCCTTTCGACTCTAACGGGTTGACATAGAAGAATTTATCTCCGCCCAGTGACACTCCGCTAAGCAAACCGTTATAAAGCGCCCTTTCGAAAACGTCTAAATACTTCCCGTCGCCCGTGAGACGAAACAATCTGTAATTCCACATCGCGTTGCCGATCGCCGCGCACGTCTCGCAATACGCCGTCTCGTTCGGCATCTCATAATCTTTCCCAAACGCCTCACCGTCGCCTTTCGACCCAATTCCGCCCGTTATATACATCTTCCTGCCTACAACGTTTTCCCATATCCGCTCCGCCGCTTCGGCGTATCTCTCTTCCCTCGTCAGCGCCGCGATATCCGTCATTCCCCCATACATATACGCCGCCCGCACCGCGTGTCCCACCGCCTCGTTCTGGTCAACCGGCTTCTTATGCGCCTGCGCGTATTCCCCGCCTCTGGGGCCCCGCACATCCAGGAAAAACTTCGCCAAATCCAGATACCTCCGCTCGCCGGTTACCCGATACAGCTTAACCAGCCCCATTTCAATCACTTGGTGCCCCGGCCACTTATGCAATTTATCAGGCCCGAATGTCTTACAGAGCATATCAGCGTTTTTCATCGCAACATTCAGAAGCGTCCGTTTTCCCGTCGTAAGATAATGTGCCGCCGCCGCCTCGTATAAATGACCCGCGTCGTAAAGCTCGTGGCTTTTATCCACCCGGGACCATCTCTGCGGCCCATACCAGTTGGCTAATCGCTTGTATTTATTAGTCCGCGCCGTGTATAAATAACCGTCCTCCTCCTGCGCCGCGGCTATCTTGGCAATTATCTCATCTAAGTATTTCTCAAGGTTCGGGTCAGGCCGCGTCATTAACGAATACGACGCCGCCTCAATCGCCTTATACACGTCCGTATCATCGAAAGGGAAATTCCCCTTCGGCTCACCCTGCATTGAGCCGCCCGCTATCGCGAAATTATCAATCCGCCCCTTTGCCTGACATTGCTTGAAAATGTGCGGTATCGTGACCTCACGATTCATCTCAAGCCGCTTGCCCCAGAACCCGCCCTCTAAACTGACGTCCCTCAACCCCACCGATTCAATCGGGTAATCCCTTTTTAGTTCAACAACCCTGTTTCCCCTTGCCGCCTCCTCGCATCCCCCCGCTAAAATACCAGCGCCCAAAATTATCGAAATCAGTATTACGTATGTCTTGCTCATATCGCCTCTTTGTTCGATGTTCTGCGTTCAACGTTATTTATTTTTCCTTTTTCTTCCGCGGCCTCCGCGGTGAGATTATCCGAAGTGCAGTTCAACGATATCCTTGTCCTGCAAAACGTGGCTCTTCTGCACGTTTTGCCCTTCGTAAACACCCGTGCCCCAAATCCGAGCGTGCTTAAGTTTCTCCGCAAGCTCCCGATGAATCGTCCCAGCCAAATCCAGCACTGTTGCTCCCTCGGGCAGCGTAAACGGCTCATTCATATCCGGCTTCTCTCCCGGCGGCTTCGCGAAAACTCTGATAACTCTCAACTCCTTAAATAACAATTTCGGCAGCTCCCCCATTCCCTCCCCTCTTACAATCGAAACCGCAATCACCGCAATCCTGTCCCCGCACAGTTGTCTGATTTTTTCAGCCGCACCTTCTTGCGCAATGTCGTTTTTGGTCCCGATGCAAATCGTCCTTTTACCCAGCAGCAAATTCCTCGCCTCCAAAAATTCCAGGCATATCTTCAACTGCCCCTCAACATCCGCCGACAAATCAACAACAATCGCAATCAAATCGCAGTTGCGATACGTCCCCACCTGCCCCGGCATAATGTAATCGGCCGTTATCGGCGGCATATCCACAATCTGTATATGAACCCCCTCGTAGTTCATCATCCCCGGAACAGGCGCATTTGTCGCATACGGGAATTGCGCCACGTGAACCTTCGCATTGGTCAAAACCTCCACTATCGAGCTTTTCCCGCTGTTCGGAAGTCCCAATAGGACCACCTGCCCCGCCCCCATCCGTGGCACGTGAAAAATATCCACCCCACCCGCCTTGTGCCGTTTCTCCTCGTGCTCCTTCAATGCGCTTAGCTTCCTTCGAATGTCCGCCTTGAGGTGGTCGGTCCCCTTGTGCTTGGGCATAACCGCAAGCATCCGTTCGAGCGCAAGGATTTTTTCCTCGGCAGTCGTCGCTTCCCTATACCACTGCTCCGCCTTGTAATAATCTGGCGTAAGGTTTGCTGGCATAACTCCTTACTTTGCTAATTCACCTGCTACCAAATCTCCCACCTGACTCGTCGAATAGCCCATCTTGCCGGCTGCCAATGATTTCAGCTTATTGGCCGTTACGAATTTCACCGCGTCCTCGATTTTAGTCGCTGCCTTTTGCTCGCCTAAGGTTTCGAGCATCATTGAGCCGGCGCAAATCGCTGCCAACGGGTTAATTACGCCTTGACCCGTATATTTTGGTGCGCTTCCTCCTATCGGCTCGAACATGCTGACACCTTCCGGGTTGATATTGCCGCCCGCGGCGATTCCCATCCCGCCTTGAATCATCGCGCCCAAATCCGTGATAATGTCGCCGAACATATTGCCCGTAACAATCACGTCGAACCACTCCGGGTTCTTCACAAACCACATACAAGTCGCGTCCACGTGATAATACTCCCGCTTGATATCGGGGTATTGCTTTTGCCCCATTTCGTGAAACGCCCGCTCCCACAAATCGTAAACGTATGTCAGCACGTTGGTCTTGCCGCTAAGTGCAAGGGTGTTGTTCTGGCCTTTGCCCCTTGCCTTCTTGCCGTATTTCTTCGTATATTCGAACGCGTATTTCAGGCACCTATCGACCTGAAACCGTGTATAAACAGCCGACTGCACCGCTACCTCCTGCGGTGTTCCTTTCATCGTAAATCCGCCCGTCCCCGTATAAAGGTCGCCGGTATTTTCCCGCACTACAACAAAGTCAATATCATCAGGCCCCTTGCCCTTTATAGGCGTCTCAACTCCCGGATACAATCTCACAGGCCGCAGATTGATATACTGGTCAAGCTCGAACCTCGCTTTTAACAGTATCCCCTTTTCTAATATCCCCGGCTTAACGTCCGGATGACCTATCGCCCCAAGCAATATCGAATCGAATTTGCGCAGTTCCTCTATCGCGCTATCCGGCAGCGTCTCCCCCGTCCTCTTATACCTTTCCCCGCCGAAATCGAAGCTCGTCATATCCAGTTTAAACCCGAACTTCCCCGCCGCCGCATTCAATACCTTCACCGCTTCAGCCGTAACTTCCGGCCCAGTCCCGTCTCCAGGTATCACCGCAATCTTGTAACTCTTCGCCACGTCTTTGTCTCCTTTCGTTTTATCTTCAATTTAGCTTCGATATTCGATATTGGATATTCGTCATTGGACACTGTTTTTAGAAACCTTCATTTCGCCAATTTTCGTAACAATTCCCTGCATCTTCCCATCCAGATTTCCTCTGAGTTTCGATAAGATTATCAATAAAAATCCTGCGCTCTATGTTATTCATCTTATCCCATTTCTTCTTTTCTTCTGACGTTACATAATCATAAAACTTGTTTCTTTCTCGTGCTTTTGGCGAATCAAAGAAACAAATTGGATAACTATGAACTTGTTCTTTATATTGCGGGCAAAGTTCGCCAATAGACCAATACGGTGCATGAAATGCAACGCCAAATCCTTCGAATTCTTCAGGAACCGTTCCTTTCAACTTATTTATGTATTCTTCCGTAAGTACGAAAACATCAATTTGTAGACATCCGTGATTATCCCCATAGTTTACGTACATAACTCCTTTATTGTGACCGATTTGTTGGCGTAGATTTAAGGCGGCATTAGCAGCAGCGCGTAGAGAATCTTTATTGTATGGATTCAACCGTTCTTCTCTTTCCGTCATATCCAATAGGCCTTGATTTATTATTTTTAGTTTTTTCCTTTTAACCTTTAACTTTCTTTATATGTTCCAGTAATCCGCCATCCCTGATTATTTCAAGCGCGAACTCCGGCAAAGGCCTAAACTCAATCCTTTGGCCGTTTGTCTTATCTTCGATTATACCTGCTTGGTAATCTATTTGCACCTCGTCGCCGTCATTGATTCGCTCGACCGCGTCCTTACTTTCGATTGTGTAAAAACCGCAGTTTATCGCATTTCGATAGAATATCCGCGCAAATGTCCTGGCGATTATCGTTTGCACGCCTGCCCCGCGGAGCGACCACACCGCATGCTCTCTCGATGACCCGCAGCCGAAGTCCTCGCCCGAGACAATAACGTCCCCCTTGCTGACCTTCTTCATAAAACCGGCGTCCAAATCTTCCATACAATGCTTCGCCAGCTCTTTTTCGTCATCTGTATTCAAGTATCTGGCTGGTATTATTTCATCCGTATTTATATGGTCCCTTTTGTACACGTGCGCTTTACTCATTTAAATTCACCTCGTTAAATCAAATATCAAAAAGCAAAAATCAAAAACACAAATCAAAAATCAAAACTGCAATGCCGCTTGCGACTAAAGTCCTTTTTAATTTTTACTATGTCATTTTGCATTTTAATTTTTGATTTTTAATTTTAATTAAAGGAATTTCCTCGGGTCTTCCAGCTTCCCTGTGAGGGCGCTTGCCGCCGCAGTCGCCGGGCTTGCGAGATATACCTCGCTCTTCGGATGTCCCATCCTGCCGACAAAATTGCGGTTTGTCGTGCTGATGCATTTTTCGCCCGCAGCGAGTATTCCCATAAACCCGCCAAGGCACGCCCCGCAGGTCGGCGCGGCGATTACACAGCCAGCTCTATAAAAGACGTCGAATAATCCTTCGTCATCCGCCTGTTTCCATATCGTCGGCGTCGCCGGCACGACTATCGTGCGAATCTTTACCTCTCTGCCTTTGAGAATCTTCGCTGCAATCCTGAGGTCCTCAATCCGCCCGTTCGTGCAGCTACCGATATACGCCTGGTCCATCGGCTTACCCTTGCATTTGCTAATCGGCACGGCGTTACTCGGCAAACTCGGCATCGCCACCATCGGTTCTAATTTCGCGCAGTCAAACTCCTCGGTCGCAACGTATTGGGCGTCCGCATCCGACTCATATACCTTGTAGGTCTTCTTATCTTTAAGACGCTTAGCAAGATATTTCTTCGTCGTCGCATCAAACCCAATTATCCCGTTTTTCGCGCCCGCCTCGACTGCCATATTCGTCATTGTCATCCGCGCCTCCATCGACATATCTTTCAGCGCAGGCCCGACGAACTCCATCGCCCGATACAAAGCACCATCGACTCCAATGCGTGCAATCACCGCTAAGATTACGTCTTTGCTGTAAACGCCTTTTGGGAGTTTGCCGTTCAATACAATCTTCTCTGACTCCGGCACCTTGAACCAAAGTTCGCCCGTAGCGATTGCCGCCGCCAAATCCGTTGACCCGACGCCCGTGCTGAAACAGGCGAACGCCCCGTATGTGCAGGTATGCGAATCCCCGCCGATAATCACCTCGCCGGGCCGAATATGCCCCTGCTCAGGCAATAGCGCGTGGCAGACGCCCGCTCTGCCCAATTTATAATAGTATTTGATTTTGTGCCTCTTGGCCCATTCATCAAGGCGTTTATGCAATTCCGCGCTTTTTATGTCTTTTGCCGGCTGGAAATGGTCGGGCGTTACGACTATTCTTTTTTTGTCGAACACCTTATCGATACCCTTTTCAATCAGCATCGTTATCGCCGCAGGCGTCGTTACCTCATGACACATCACAAGGTCAATTTTCGCATTGACTAATTCACCCGCCTTGACCGCCTTTTTACCCGACGCCCGCGCTAAAATCTTTTCTGTTATCGTCATACTCATAGCTCACATCCAACTTCTTAATTTTTATTTGTCTTTTTACATTTTACCTTTCGATTTTTAATTTTCTTACAGCTCCGCTTTGAGTCCCCGTTCTTCTTTGCCGGGTCTGCCGACCATTCTGTTAATAGCGTCGATATACGCTTTTGCGCTTGCCTCGATAATGTCGGTCGATATACCTCTGCCGACAAACGTCCGGCCATCGGTCTTGATTTTCACCGTTGCTTCGCCCAATGCCTCTTTACCACTTGTCACCGCGCGTATTGAGTAGCTTTCCAGATTCGGCGAGAAGCCGGTCGCCTCGCGTATTGCGTTATAAGCCGCATCCACAGGCCCATCGCCTTCGGCCTTCGCCTCTTTAACGCCATCTTTGCTCTTTATCTTCACCGTCGCCTGCGGATTTATCCCTGTCTCTATCAATACCCGCATATACTCTAATTCAAACGTATGCTCTACCACCCGCACCTCGTCATCTATAATCGCGACAAGGTCCTCGTCGAACACCTCTTTTTTCTTGTCAGCAACCTGCGTGAATCTCTGATAGGCCGTTTCAACTTCTTCCTTGCTGAGCTTATACCCTAATTTCTTGCATCGGTCCGCGAACCCGTGCCTGCCCGTATGTCTGCCGAGAACCATTCTCGAACCGGCAAGCCCGATCGTCTCAGGCGTCATAATTTCGTATGTCTTGCGCTCCTTTAAGACGCCATCCACGTGCACACCTGACTCATGAGCAAAAGCGTTAGCGCCAACGACTGCCTTGTTCGGCTGTATCACAAACCCCGTCAAACGTGATACAAGCTGACTGGTCTTGTAAATCTGGGTCGTCTTGATGTTCGTCATCAACGGCTTTTCGCGACCCTTTCCAAAAAAGTCGGGCCTGGTATGTATCGCCATCACAACTTCCTCAAGCGCAGCGTTCCCCGCCCGCTCGCCCAAGCCGTTGACCGAGCATTCCACCTGCCTGGCCCCATTTCTCACGCCGGCTAACGAATTCGCCACTGCCTGGCCCAGGTCGTTGTGGCAGTGGGTGCTTATCACTGTCTTGTCTATTCCGGGGACGCCTGCGGCAAGCTGGGCGATGATTTGACCATACTCGTAAGGCAATACATACCCCACCGTATCAGGTATATTCAACGTCGTCGCGCCGGCCTCGATAACCGCGGTCAAAATCTCAATCAAAAACGGCATCTCACTCCGGCAGGCGTCCTCAGGCGAAAACTCCACGTCGTCTGTAAACGTTTTAGCGAGCTTTACGGCTGCCACAGCCATTTTAAGGACCTCGGCAGGCGTCTTATTGAGCTTATGCTTCATATGTATCGAGCTTGTCGCGATAAACGTATGTATTCGACGCTTTTTTGCCGGGGCGAGGGCCTTTCCCGCCGAGGTAATGTCCGCCTCGTGGGCCCTCGCAAGTCCGCAAATCGTCGCGTCCTGAACCTGTTCGGCTATCCTGCTTGTCGCCTCGAACTGCGCGGGCGACGAAACGGGAAATCCCGCCTCGATAACGTCCACGCCCAATACCCCCAGTTGCCGGGCTATTTCGAGCTTTTCCGCCACTGAAAGAGACGCCCCCGGCGCCTGCTCCCCGTCTCTTAACGTTGTATCGAATATCAATACTTTGTCTTCCATCTGTATATCTCCAACCTTATATTTTGTCGAAAGTTAGACGGCCATTATGTCGTAAAAAGTGCATAAAAGCCATTGCTTTATTGGTGTAATGAGAAAATCGGATTTTGGTGATACGGTATTTTGCGCCTTACCGGCGCAGGATTAGCGTGAGGACCGGAAGGCCTTTAAGGATTGAACATACTGTTACGCTGTTATTCATATTCATAACCATTATACGCTCCCTCGCCTGCTTTTCAAGAAAAATTATTGAAAAAAATATGCGGCCGGATAAAATACAAAACGAAAATTATACCGACCTTAAACATCAGGAAAGGAGAGATTATGGACCAGACCCGTGATGGCCTGCTCATTACGCCGCAGGAACCGCCAAAAATCGACCTCACAAAGCATGAGAAGACCTTCATAAACGGCGCCAAATGGTTCTACTGGATTGCGGGATTGTCGTTAGTGAATACGGCCATTCATCTTGCCCGCGGCAATGTTACATTTGTCGTAGGGCTGGGAATTACTCAAATCGTCGATGGTATCGCTATGGCTGTCAAAGAGGGGCATGCTGAAATATCGCTTATTGTCAATGTCGTCGCCCTGATTTTTAACGGCTTGTTCGCGGGCATATTCGCGCTGTTCGGCTGGTTTGCCTGCCGAAAGCACGGCTGGGCTTTTATCGTTGGTATGGTCTTGTATATGCTGGACGGCCTGATTTTCGTTCCCTTCGGCGAATGGTTCAGTTTCAGCTTTCACGTCTTCGCATTTATCTGCATCGTCGCCGGCTACAATGCCCTGCGAAAATTAAACCAGGCACAGGCATCCGCCCCGCCAATACAACAGCCGATGTAAACGCCTCTGCGGCCCATCCTCTGCCTACAGTCCTACGCGGCAAAAACTGCGGCTCAAGCTGTTTTGCTCTTCTTTTGCTCTTCGGTACTGACCAGCTTGCGGAATTCGTCGAGGACTTTCTGCTCGTCGCTGTCGAGGACGCGGTAAATCGTGCCCGGCTGACGGCTTTCAATCTCGACCATTTCCCTGATTCTCGATATTGCCTCCCGCAACTGCTGTCGCGGGGCATGGCCCGCTTTGGTCGGCTCTTTTTGGCCTATTCGCTTGTCAATAATCTGGCCGACAAGCTCCGTAAACGAGCTTTCATCGAGGGACTGGTCCACAAGCCGTGCCTGGATTTCGCCGGGCAGTTTGGTCCATAACTTCACTGCGCCAGCGAGGGCTCTTTTTTTTACGATGCAGCGTGTATATGCCTGCCGTAAAAAGCGTTCGCATAATTCGGCGTCAACGTGGGCGCTCAGTAATTTTTGAAATCTTTTTTCTTTCATAAACTTATTATGTGCGATAACTTATGATGCGAACAGTTCTTGTATTCTCTTTTTTTATCTTGAATTATCTCATGATTACGCTTATCCTTTGCCGATAAAATACCGGGTGAGGTAAATAGAAATGGAAAAGGTCATGCGAATCAATTTGTCAATGGCTGAAAACCCTGAACTGATGGACCTTATAAACACACCGGCTCGTGTTCAGAACATTAAATCGGCTTTCGCCCACAAACGTTTTCTTCACCAGACCTTACCCAAATTCATTGAGCGTGAGCGGGAGAATCTTACCCATTTTAACAGCCGGCGTCAAGCAAAAAACATAAAACGCGCACGCAAGCGGCCTGAATCTGCCCCGCAGGTTTATAGCCCCCACGTCTTTCTTCCGGTTATGTGCTCGCCCTGTAAATCGTTAGTCCAGAAACTTGAGACCGGTGAGCACGGATTCTTCCACAGATGAAATTCGAGCAGAGAAAACAATTAGAGGATATACAGAAAGAGAATGCCCGGCTGAAAAAGCTGGTGATTGACCTGCTGCTCGAAAAGTCTATGCTTGAAGAAGCGTTACGCGACGATTATGGCTCGACAAATTCAAGGCCGCTGATATCGCAATCGAAAAACTAAGTCCCTGCTCAGAAGCACAATACGAGGGGATAAAATCGAAAATCCCGTATCCGAGGGTAACTTTTACTTGACGGAAATTACCGGTAAAGATATTCTTCAGCCCTATGCTGAGCGGCCGAGGTATTTCCAGCTATGAAATAAGCGGGACAATTTCGCGTTATCCGGTTCGGGTAACACTGTTTATTATTTTGCTTGTCGCGGGATTTTTACGGTTAGTCAAGTTCGGCCAATCGCCGCCGGGGCTTAACCAGGACGAAGCGGTCAACGGCTGGAACGCCTATTGCCTTTTGAAAACGGGGAAAGACCAGCATGGCGTTTCATGGCCGGTGTATTACATACAAGGGCTTGGCGGCAACGGCAGCACGCTTTACATGTATTTAACGATACCGTTTCAAGCCATCGGGGGGCTTAATATAACAACCACGAGATTGCCGGGGGCGATTGGCGGCATATTTACGGTGCTAATTATATACCTCACAGGAAAACGATTGTTCGACAAGGAAACAGGATTATTGGCGTCGCTGCTTTTGACGCTCAATCCGTGGCATCTTCAGCAAAGTCGATGGGGGCACGAGGCCAGTATATGCGCTTTGCTGGGTATCGCACCCCTGGCAATGCTTTTGTGGGCGGGGCTGCCGATAAGCGGCGCCAAAACTAACGGCCCCAGGCCTGTCTTGGCAGGGCTTGCAGGAATAATATCGGGAATTTGTTGTTATGGATATCAATCTGTGCGGATATTCGTGCCGTTCTTTTTGATGGTTGTAGTTTTGCTGATGATGCCGGAATGGCGGCGCAGCATTAAAACACGCAAGGGTTTTTGGGCCATAGCGGCGTTTATGTTCGGGTTTGCGATGATGTTCGGTCCGCTTTTCTGGCAGCACGTTTTTCATCCTGAGGGTATTTCACGTAACGCAATAGCCCAGAACAAGGTGGGGTATTTTCTGGCGGATGCAGCACCGTTGACGGCAGTAAAAAATATCTTCATCCGATACATACGTCACTTTGGACCGGATTTTCTTTTTATTCACGGTGATTATCTGCCGTTACAGTCGCCGCCTGGAATCGGGGTTTTTCACTGGTATATGCTGCCCCTTATGGTTTTAGGGCTTATCGTAATTTTAAAAACCTTTCGGTCGGCTTCGGTGCGACTTGCGCTGGCTTTTGTAATCGCGTACCCAATCGGCGACAGCTTATATCAGATGGTCGGAATGCACGCGTTACGCAGCGCACCGGGCACATGCGGCTTGATTTTATTGGCGGCGCTTGGCGGGGTCGAGACAGCACGATGGCTCTGGAGACGACGGCGCGAGGCGGGGCTGGTTGCCGTTAGCGCTTTCTTCACGAGCGTTATTATATTAAATATTCAGCACTTTTACCGTTTCTATTTTTTGTTTAATGTTCATCCGAGTATTTACAATCTCTTCAACAAAGATTTGGTTGAAGCGTGTGAATGGCTCAAACCGCGGCTTGGCGAGTACGACGGAGTTTTCTTCACAACGAACAACTTTAACATGCCCTACATTATTACGCTCACGGCGATTGGTTATGAACCGAACAAATGGTTTAATGAGCCGCAGGAATTTACGACCAGCGACATCTGGGACTATTATACTCGTTACGGAAAGATGCACTTTATATATAAAAACTCCTATGTATCCTCGCTGATTTCTTTACAGCAAAGCAATCCAGCGAGCCGGATTCTTTTTATAATCCGGCCGGGAGAATTTAATTTAGGCGAGCCGATTCACCGTATAATTCGCACCGACGGGAAGGAAGTGCTCTGGATTTGCGAACCGCCTAAAATCGGTGAGAACAGCCAGCAACGAAGACCCGAACAATGAAATACAAAGTACAATATCAAGTTAAAATTTCTCTGGCAGTCATTATGTGCTTTTTGTCAATATGTCCGGCTCAGGGCAAAGAGTCATTCACGATTTACTGGGAAAATGACGGGACCTTTGTGAAGCCCAACGACCGCACCGACCGACACTACACGGAAGGCCTCAAAATGGTCTATACAAACCAGCCGGCCTGTAATTGGCTAAGAGAATTTGCAAAGTGGAACAATTTTTCGGATGACAAAACTGATGTTTCTACCGCATTAGGTTATTTTCTATGCCAGAATATTTTCACGCCTGACAACGTCGGGGACCCCAAGGTGAGAAACTATAAAGACCGCGTTTTCGCCGGATGGTTATTTGCCGGCTTGTTTGCCCAGCGAGCCACGACAGAACAAATGGAACACTTTGAGTTAAAACTGGGTATGATAGGCCCATCGACACAGGCGGAATATACCCAGGAGATGGTGCATGAGATTGTTGGTGCCGATGCCCCAAAGGGCTGGGGAAAACAGCTTGATGATGAATTCACAATTGACGTAACGTGGTTCAAAAGACAGCGTGCCGACGCGATTACGTTCTCGCACACCTCTAATTTTGATTCGCATCTCGAATACGGCTTTACGGTGGGGTCGGTTCACAGGAACGCAGTTTTGAGCGTTCTTTTCCGGGCAGGATTCAACCTGCCAAATGATTTCGGTCCCGGCCGGCTGGAGGCGCCGGCGTGCGCTATTTATCCAGCTAATGACGAGCCAATGCACTTTTATGTTTTTTCGAGATTTGGAGGCAAGCTCGTCGAGCATGACCGTTTTCTGACAGGACTTCGCGAAAAGCCGGTCGTGGGTGTGATTCAGGTCGGGGGGTGTTTACGACACAAGTCCTTTGAGCTGACTTATTCGCAGACGTTTTTGACGCGCGAGTATGACGAACAGCCCGACGAGGATTCTTTCGCGTCGCTGACCTTGAATTTCCGGTTTTAGAAGACGACCCCACAAACCTGCCTGGGGGCTAAACATTTATTGTTAATCCTTTTCGTTAAGCTCTTCATCGAAGCGGTCGCGGTTCGTTCTCCACCATCTCGCGCCTTCATCGTAGGTCTTGAATTCCTGTCCGATAAGGAAATCCAGCGCGTCGCTGACGGTTTCCCTGAATTCAGGATTGGGGTCCTTGAGTCCCGACAGCAGTGCGTCGACGGCTTCGTGAGTGGATACATCTATAAGAGAAGAAACGCTCGCCTCTTTGACGTCCTCATACCGGCTGGAAAGACCCGCCTTCAACACATTCAGGCGAACGGGGGCTTCTTTTTCATCAGCGGCCTGAATGGCGGAAGTCCTGACGTCTTCGCTGGCGTCGTTAACCGCCTGTGCAAGCATTTCACCCACCTCAGGTTCGTTTAAATATCCGCACGCCTCGACTGCACTTTCACGGACATCTTCGCTTTCATCCGTAAGCGCCCTTTGAACGGCGTCAATGACCCCCAGGCCGGACGCCTCCCGCTCTACAAGCGCCTCCATCGCCTCCAGGCGAACATCCGGGTCTTTGTCATCAAGGGCCTTATTGACAAGCTGGGCAATCGCCTCAGGATTGGCATCGATGAATTCTGAAATAAATTCCTTTTTGTCGTCGGAACTCTCAAGAGCATCAAACTGCTGAAATTCTTCCGGAGTCAGGGGCGTAACCGGCCCGGCGGTGCCGGCGGGCTTTATGTCTTTTAGCGGCAATCGCCTTGTATTTTTAGCTGAAGGATTTGAAGTATCGTCGTTGCGCCCCGTGCTTTGCGGAGTTTCCGGAGCAGTTTCCTGAGGAGGCGGAGGAGGCGGTTCAATCTCTTCTTCCGGCTCCTCGGGCAATTCCTGTATCTGCGGCTGTGTCTGAGTGTTCGCATCGGCAGGCGGTTTTGTGCCCTGGTCTTCCTTCTTTTTACAGCCAATGCAAATCAAGACGACCGATATTAAGAAAAACGCAATTAAAATTAACGACCTTTTCATAAATCTGCCCTTAAAAAGTTAATTGCCTGTTTTTACTGACACACCCTCAGAGAAGCCGGCCATTGTAATATTGAAGGCGACTATCTGCGATGGCGCGTCGAGTTTCGCTTTGCTTATTTTAATCGAAAACAGGTCCGCCCTGAAATCAAAAAATGCGTCAACGACGCCCTTTGGCGTAACGACTTTTTTGCATCGATACTTCGGACGCGACCTGCTTGTTCGCACAAAAGAACCGGCCGGCACATTAAACGTATCTGAATCCCAGCCGATGCCGACATCTTCGATAGTCAGGTCAGGCGGGTCGCCTTTGAATACCATTGCCCCTTTGATACTTATGGAATCCCGCTTAAAGGTCAGTTTATCTATTCGAAGGGCATCGGTGCAGCCGGCAAGGAAGTTTATGGGAATGACCTGTTTCGCATTAATAATATAGGGGTCAAGCTCCTCATCGGCTATCGCGGACTCATCAAAACCGCCAAGGCCGACGGACAGCGTAATTGGGCTGCACAAGCAGGTTAATTCGGCGTTTTTCAAAGATAAACGGAATTTGCCCGCGTAGGAATTGAGCAGCATCCACTGATTATCGAATTTGACGCTGGCGCCGTTTTTCGTGCAGTTAAATCCGTCCTGGCTCATAAATTTGCCCGGGTTAAAATCAAAGGCCTGCGTCCAGATGACCTTGTCGGCTTGTTGAATAGTCATAAGCAACCGCTGAGCGGAAAAAACCTCATTCATCGCAATAAAATACCAACCGTCGATTACGATTTCGTCGCCGGCTGAATTCGATGCCTTCGCGCGAATACCTGAAATTGAAAGTTTCGGCCTTTTCACTGAAACACGGTCATACTGACTCATTCGAGAATCGTCGAGCGAACTCAAAACGCACGGCGGATAAACGGCGTTTTTGGGGATAAGAAACGACGCCACGTCTGTCGCGGCCTTGTCTGTCCATTCGAGGTCGATATTGCATCGCCACAAACCGTCGGATGATATTTGAACGAGCGGATTAATCGAACGGCTGCCCGAGACACAAAGCGGTTTTATATACCACGTGTCGAAAACGAATATATAAGAAACAACGCGGTAATCTGGAAGATTGACGCCGCTGACCAGGCCTTCGAGGAAGCCGGGGCTGCCCATCGCAGGAATACGGGTATAAGTAATCCGGCTGCCCCTGCCTTTGAGGGGAACGCTGACGGCGCCGATAGCGCTCGTGATTTCGAGGGCCGCCTCGAAAACACGGTTGGTATCAGGTATGAAGGTAACGTCAATATTTTTACTCGAACCCGGTTCGAGCGAAAATGCCCTGTCGGCGACGTGGAAGTTATTGGCGTCGGGGCCGGTAATCCCGACAACCACGATGTATGGGATACAGTGGTTACTGTTTGCTATCGTTACCGGCTTCGTTTTCGGTTTTGATACCAGGACTGAATCGAAGTCAAGCACGGCGGGGCTGACCTCATAAAAACAGGGAGTAACCTCAAAATCCTTAATTATCACTTCAACCTCGTTGCCGTCTGTCGGGGCTTCACCATTTAGCCAGAGATTGATTCTGACGTTTTCGTTGCCGGGGCGGGGAACGTCGTTGCCGGCATAAACCCACGAATCGATGAGAGTGGTTTCGTCAGGCGGCAGTGTTGTGCCATAAAAGCTTTCAAACCCGGCGACGCCGAAGCCCCACTCCAGTATATGTGTTATATCTTTGTCGCAGGGGTCAACGTTGAACCTGTGGATGCGGCCGGCATCGGCGGGCTGAATTACGTATTGTGCGTTATCGGCAAAGGGGTTATTCCACCGGCTGATTTCGATATCCATTTCACGGTTGGTGTAATGAGGGGCAAATTTATCCCAGGTAAACAGGCCCAGGACTATGGTAGGGTCAAGCAAGGGGGTATTATTATCAACGACGAATCTATAAGTGCCGCCGCCTAAGGATTTTTCCATGAAGACCTCGGCACAATGCCACGAGTCGCCGACTTTCGTGACTTTGAGGTGCATTCCGTCGTCATCAACCCAGACGTTATTGTGGTTAAAGATATTCCCGCCGGGGTCAACGGGTCTTGTGCCGCTATCCTTAATCAGCCAGTTGAAGCCGGCAAAGGGAATGCTGTCAAAGCACGATGGCCTAAACGAGCCGGCGGAGGGGAATCTGAACGCCTCGCCCGGCAAGGCGGACAGGCCGACAGGATTGCTGAAATCAACGGGCCAATTCGCAATTTCATTCACCGGGACCAAAAATGCCATAATTTCAGTGGCTCTCAGGTCGGATTCCGCCCAGCTTATGTCGCATTGCCAGGAACCGTCGGGATTTATGTCGGTCCAGGGGACGGCAAACATCGGTTTTGGCCACCAGTCATCTACGAAAATGTATATGCCGATCTTGTAGTCAGCAGGATTGATGCCGATGACGGAACCTTTGAGTAAGTCATCGTTTCCGCAACTGGGAACCTCGTTGAAGCGAATACAGTCGGTGCATTCGATTTCCCTTAAGATGCAATCGTCGAAGCTGGCGAAGGTCAGCCCCACCAAATCCGGCTTTTCGAGTATCAGTGAGAACCGCACAAAGCAGGTGCGGACGGGGGCGGGGTAAGTGGCAAAATACAACAGCATCCAGCCGGAATCTATTGTTTCGACGGCTTTGCTCGCATATTGGGCAAGTATGGTTCTGTCGCAATCGAGGAATTCGACTTTTACATAGGACCGCGAGCCGGTAAGCCACAAGAAACCGTCCCAGCCGGGCTTGACCCAGGCACTGGCGAAGTAGCGTCTTCCCGCGGCACAGGGTAATTCCTGATAAAGTTTTGTCTGCCCCTGGTCGGTGGCAAAGCCGGTATATAGGAATAGGCCGTTTATTCCCGAGCGAGCGGCAAAAGGGGCATAGCCGCCGATACCGGAATCGCCGATATTCTGGAACCAGCAGCCGGATTCGGAAAATCCGCCGTTTGGCTCGCTTTCATCAAAACCCGCGTCGCAGAGAAGATTACCACCTGCCAGGCATAGAACCGGGTTAAAAATCACCCAAACCGCCGCAAAAACCAGCGTTATTTTGAATAGTTCTATTTTTTTACGCATAAGAACTCCTCCAAATAAAGTCAATCAATACAGGTATATCGGCACAATTAGCTAAAAAGCAATAATACAACGCGAGTGGAACACGCCATTGAGAAAACAGCTAAAAGTGAGACCTGCGAGTTAACGTCTTTTACATCGTGAAACGATAAAAAACGAGCCGAGGGCGAATAATAAGGCCGAGGCGGGCTCTGGAATAAGCAAAAACGCGTGTGATTCGCCATTAAGAGTGCCTGTTCCTACAATCCAGCCGTTATTATTAATGCATCGCGCCTCATTTAATACCCAGCCGGATAAAGGGACTATCAGATTGTTGAGATCAATATTATTGCCGTTACCCGATGGGTCAAAAAGGCAAGCACGTTGCCCGTGATTATAATAAGGAGAAGAAGACAAAGAAGAAGTTACCCAGCCGACTATCTGATTATTATTGTTAATAAAAGAAGCAACCGAATTTGCATAACCAGCGAGAATTCCAAGATCAGTATTGTCTCCACCACCTGTTGGGTCAAAAAGACAGGCATGATCAAGATATATAAGACTATTTGACGTCACACTGGCCTGGCCTACAATCCAGCCGTAATCATTTATTGAATAAGCAATACTAGAATCACCGGTAAGGGTTCCGAGGTCGATATTATTATCACCTCGAGGCGTGTCAAAAAGACAAGCATGGAAACGAGATCCTAAGCTGGTGGTGTAAGCCCAGCCAACTACTTGGCCGGAATTGTTATTCGAATAAGCATAACTTTCATCACCTCCGAGAGTGCCAAGGTCGCAAGCATAATAACTTCCCCCTGGATGCGACGGCGGGGTAAAATAACTGGCGTGGATACTATTAAAAATGTAAGGACCATTTCTGATTTCTATGGTTGTATGCCCTACAACATAACCTTTATCATTGATTGAAGAAGCACTTGAAGAACCGTAACTGTATTCGTTGATTTTTTTATTTACCCCGTTGCCTGTCGGGTCAAACAAACAGGCAACTGAATAAAAGGAGCTATCGTCAGCCTTGCCGACAATCTGTCCATGATTATTAATAGAGCAGGCACAACTTTTAGAGCCGCCGAGAGTTCCAAGATTTATATTGGCCCCGCTACCGGTCGAATCGAAAAAAATGGCGTTCCCTTGATAATCATAAGGTAAGGTTTGGTCATAATAGTCACATCCGACAACCTGGCCGCTATCATTAATGGAGTAAGCGATTCCCGGGCCAAGGTCGATGACTTGGCGATAGGCGTTTGCGGAGGAAGTGATGGTCAATAGAATGGCTGCTATTACGAGAATTGATGTGTATCCGTCTCTCATAACTGTATCTCCTGCTCTTTTGTAATAGAAAACATTTACCTAAAGCCAAACGGAATCTACAGTCATCCTCCTTGCCCCTTCTTTGCAAGTTATCATCAGGTTAGCAGGCAACAGGGAAAAAGTCAAGTTAAAAATCGGAGATTTTAAGTGAGGGTTGCCCGGCTTCAATCGCAATTACGCGAATTTAGTTGTGTGTTATTAGTCGCGCCATAGAGAGAAAATGACGTTTGCGATATCGGTGTTGTCAATATATGGGCCGTGGACGGGGTCGTTGCCGTCGACAGCGTCTTTGAAGTATTTCGCTCCGCTGCCTTTGGCGTAAAATGGGACGAGGGAGTTGGTATGCGAGCCGGAGTTCCATTCCATCGAGGGCATTTTACCCGGGCCGTTATTTACAAGCTCATTCCGCTGCGAGCCGCCTGCATCCGGGCCTGTGAGATAGCCGGTTTCGTGGTCGGCGGTTACAATAACGAGCGTCTCGTTCCAACCGTTTTCGCGCTTGACCCACTTGATTACGGCCTCAGCGCTTCGATTGAAGTCGTTCATTTCTTCGATAACGCGGGCGGAGTGGTTATTGTGAGCGGCCCAGTCAACTGCTCCGCCTTCAATCATCAGGAAAAAACCCGCGGGATTATCGTCGAGAACGTTCAGAGCGGCGAGGGTCATTTCTTCGAGCGTGGGCACGGTTTGAATGAAAGGAGATTCGTAAGGCGTCCTGGCGTCGGGTGAGCGCTTTTCCTGAAGCGTTTCAAAAACCCGCGCGAGGCCGAAAAGACGTTTCGGCGCGGGGCCTTTGGCGAGGGCCTGAAATTGAGCACGGGCCTGAATGAGCGTCCAGGGGTCGGGTGAGCCGTCGCCGTCGGCGTCTGCGCCAGCGGAGCCATTTAACAGGTTTACCCAGTTTGAAGAGTCGAGATACTTGTAACGAGTGGACATGTGTTGCTTGCCGTCGTTGTCGTAAAGCGGGTGGCCGCAGCCCATAATAACGTCTGCTGCGGATTTGTTGACCATATCATCGGCGATTTGAGTGTAATTATTTCGTGATGTGTTATGGGCGACAAAGCCGGCGGGAGTGGCGTGGCTGAATGGGACGCTCGTAATAACGCCCGTTGATTTGCCTAATTGTTCGGCTCGTTCGACGAGGTTCGTGACAGGATTTCGATTGACGTCAACGCCAAGGGCATAGTTGTAAGTTTTGACGCCCGTGGCCATAGCGGTTGCGGCTGCGGCGGAATCGGTATAGCCGTGTTTTACGTAATTGAACTTGGCCCAGGCGGCATTTGGATTATAATCACCGCCCTGCTGGTATGTGCTCATCGCAAGGCGAACAGGAAAATCAGCATATTCTTGGCAGGGACTATTTCCGCACTGATAGAAATCGGCGGCCTTAAAATGATTGAAGCCGGCTCCGTCGGCAATGAAGATTATGACGTTTTTAGGGAATTTTTCAGAACCGTTGTGATTGACGTAATCGGGCTTCAGACCCCCACGTTGAACACCTGCACAGCTAACGCTGAAGCAAACGAGGCAAAGTATGACGTTTTTAAGCGAAGCCATTCGTATCTTCATAATCTACGGGAAATTATAGCGTAATAACGCAATATTTGCAAAACAATCATCAAGGTCTTTCGTTTTTACGCTGAAAGCATATAATTGTGCGGCTGGAGTAACCAATGAGCTATTTTCGAGACAATATAGAAAAGCTAAAGGTCTATGAGCCGGGTTTTCAGCCGAAATCAATTGATGTGATAAAGCTGAATACCAATGAGAATCCCTACCCGCCTTCGCCTGCGGTTTTAAGGGCGATTCGTGAGGTTCAGCCGGAACAGTTGAGGCGATACCCCGACCCGATGGGAAATATCTTTCGCGAAGAGGCGGCGAAAATCAACGGCGTTGAGCCGGACTGGATACTGTGCTGTAACGGCGGAGACGAACTGCTGAAAATGGCGTTCACCGCCTTTTGCGACCGCAGGCGGCCGGTGGCGTATCCCGTGCCGACGTACTCGCTTTACCCTGTTTTGGCGAATATCCAGAATTGCAGGGCGGTTGAGGTCCCGTTCGACAAGGAGTTCAATTTACCGGCACGGCTGGCGCGGTCGCGGTCGGCCTTGACAATCGTCTGCAATCCCAATGCGCCGAGCGGGACTTTCATACAGCCGGAGGAGCTGGCATCCCTGGCGGCGGAGGTCAAAGGGGTATTGCTGATTGACGAGGCATACGTGGATTTCGCGGAGCGAAACTGCGTCGAATTAGTCAGGCAGTTCGACAACGTCATCATACTTCGCTCGCTGAGCAAGGGATATTCGCTGGCGGGATTGCGATTCGGATACGCGATTGCCAGGCCCGAAATGATAAATGGTCTGCTCAAGGTCAAGGATTCATACAACGCCGACGCGATATCAATCGCCGCCGCGACCGCGGCAGTCAAAGACAGGGAGTATTTCAAGCGGAATATCGAGATGGTTAAACAGGAGCGAAGCCGGCTGACTGAACAATTAAGGGGGCTGGGATTTGATATGCCGGAAAGCTCTTCCAATTTTATTTTCGTCGAGCATAAGACGCTTAAAGCCAAAGACATTTATAGTAAGTTAGTGCAGCAAAATATTTATGTGCGATACTGGGATTTAACGGGCATCGATAATAAGCTGAGGATATCCGTGGGAACTCCGCAGCAAAATGATATGCTCCTGTCGGCATTGAAAGAAATGGACGCCGCCTAACGCTGTTTTTCATCGCGGAGGGAAACTATACTGAGCATCGTCGCCCTCGCCGAAAACGGCTACAACAGTAGAAAAACCACCGCCCCGAGCGCCCAGCTTTGTTAAGGCGGGCTCACCGGATAGACAACGGGCTGAGATTGTCAATTGCAAATAATCAATAATCAATATAAAATACACAATCGTGCCGGTGAGAGTAGCTCAGTTGGATAGAGCATCGGATTGTGGTTCCGAGGGTCGAGGGTTCGAATCCCTTCTCTCACCCTTGTTCATAATTTCAGATAGAACCCGGTTATACGCAAACGCCTATCGGGCATTGATACAGCAACACACTCGATGCGATGAAGCTGGAAAGGATACCGTATGAAAAAGCGAACGGCAAAAACGCACAGGAAGACAAAGGAAACCGATATTACAATCGAGCTGAACCTCGACGGCGAGGGCAAATACGAAATCGATTCGGGAATCGGCTTTTTAGACCATATGCTCAGCCACCTCAGCAAGCACAGCAGAATCGATACGGTCATTAAGGCCAAAGGCGACTTGAATGTTGACAGCCATCATACCGTCGAGGATATAGGGTTGTGTTTAGGCGGGTGTCTGGATGAGGCATTAGGCGACAAAAAGGGCATAAACAGATACGGCAACAGCTCAGTGCCGATGGAGGATGCGCTGGCAAACGTGTCGATTGACCTGTCGGGCAGGCCAAGCTGCGTTTATAACGTCGAATACCGCACCGATAAAATAAGCGATTTCGACGTTCAATGCCTTGAGGAAATGCTGAGGAGTTTTTCAAACGCGGGCAAATTCAACCTGCATATAAACGTGCCATACGGGACGAACAGCCATCATATAGCGGAGGCCGTATTCAAAGCAGTGGGCCAGGCGCTTGGCTCAGCGGTAAAAATCGTGAGTAAAGACATTCCCAGCACAAAGGGAACGCTGTGATTGAGGAAGAACCAATTGAGTTTCGGGTAGGCATCGGAACGGACATTCACCGTCTCGCTGAGGGAAGAAAACTGATGCTTGGCGGGGTGCAGGTGCCTTTTCCTATGGGATTACTGGGGCACAGCGACGGCGACGCGGTTTTGCACGCTGTTTGCGATGCGCTACTGGGGGCGGCCGGTATGGGCGATATCGGAACGTTTTTCCCGGATACCGACCCGAAATACAAAGACGCCGACAGTAAGGGATTTTTGCTCACGGTTAAGGAAAAACTGGCTGAAAAGAAATGGGAGGTTATCAATGTCGATGTAACAATACACGCCGAGCAACCCCGGCTGGAACCGTTCAAGGGACAAATCAAGCGGATTATAGCAGGATTGCTGGGTATCGACTTTAACGCGGTAAATATAAAAGCAAAAACGAACAACGGCTTAGGCGAAATCGGCACGGGAGAAGCAATAGGTGTAACGGCTGTGGCAATGCTGAGAAAGAAAATTAGAAGGATATGATGAATGGGATTACAACTTTATAACAGCTTGACGCGAAAGAAAGAGGAATTCAAACCAGTCAGCGATGGCAGGGTCGGGATATACGTTTGCGGGCCGACGGTTTACGGGCACGCTCACCTTGGCCACGCGAAAAGCTACGTCAGCTTTGATATTCTCGTTCGCTATATGAGATACCTGGGTTATAACGTAACATACGTTCAGAACATCACAGACGTGGGACACCTGACCGACGACGCGGACCAGGGCGAGGATAAAATCGCAAAGGCGGCGGCAAAGGTGCATAAGCACCCGATGGAATTAGCGGAATTATATACACGCAGCTACTTCGAGGATATGGATAAGCTAAACTGTGTCAGGCCCGATATAAGCCCGCGGGCAAGCGGACATATCGTTGAGCAAATCGAATTAGTCAAGACGCTTATCGAAAAGGGTTTTGCTTACGAGGTCAACGGCTCGGTTTATTTCGATGTTTCGAAATTCGCCGAATACGGGAAACTATCGGGCAGAAACGTCGAGGATATGCTCGCAGGGGCACGCGTCGAGGTATCGGCGGAGAAAAAACACCCGGCGGATTTCGCCCTTTGGAAGAAGGCGGAAACCAACCATATTATGCAGTGGCCAAGCCCGTGGGGGCAGGGGTTTCCCGGCTGGCATCTCGAATGCTCGGTAATGAGCACGAAATATTTGGGCCAGCCATTCGATATTCACGGCGGCGGAATGGAAAACCAGTTCCCGCACCACGAATGTGAAATCGCGCAGGCAGAGGCGGCGAGGGGTGTGCAATTCGTAAAATACTGGCTGCACAATAATATGGTTACAGTCGATGGCCAGAAAATGGGCAAAAGCTTGAATAACTTCATCACGCTAAAGCAGGTCTTTACCGATTCGGCAGAGCCGAAGCACGAAAGATTAAGTAGGAAATATGATGCGCTTGCAGTCCGGCAACTGATTCTCAACAGCCATTACAGAAGCACGCTCGATTTTTCGGATGAGGCCCTTCACGCAGCGCAAAGCGGATACGACCGCATCAAGGAAATTGTAAAAATATTGCGTAAAAGAATTGAAAGAATCGAAAGTGGAGCTCAAACGCAAACTAGCACTAATTCTCAAAAAGAAGTAAATGATAATTTGAAAAATATTACGGAAAAATTCGAGTCGGCGATGAACGATGACCTTAATACATCGGTTGCTCTTTCTGTTATTTTCCATCTTGTGGATATTACTAAAGCCACACTTATCGATCCCACTCTTGATAAGAATACACTTATGGCGATAAATGAAAAATTTTCTCAGCTTGGAGGCGAATGTCTTGGAATTATAAAAAAGGATTATGGCAAAGATGTCATAGATACCGGAATGATAAGTGATTTAATAAAAACTTTGATTGAGCAACGTTCTGCTGCGAGAGCAAAAATGGATTTTGTTGCAAGTGATGTGATACGAATGAAACTCGATGCGTTGGGAATAATTCTGGAAGACAAACCAGGTGGAATTACTACTTGGAGATTGAAATGAGAATTCTGGGCATAGACCCGGGGTTGCAGGTTTGCGGGTATGCGTGTATGGAAAATGATGGGCTGAAGCCCATCCTACAAGAGGCAGGAGTTTTACGGACGACCGGAAGCAAGGCGATTGAGGCAAGATTGAAGCAGATAGCTGAGGATATTGACGAATTGCTGGAGAGATTCAAGCCGGAGGTCGTGGCGGTGGAGCAACTGTATTCGCATTACACCCACCCGAGGACGGCGATATTGATGGGGCACGCCAGAGGCGTTATATTGCAAAGATGCGCCGAGGCGAGTATCGAGGTCAAAAGTTTCGGCGCGACGCGGATAAAAAAATGTATTACGGGTAACGGCCACGCATCGAAAGAGCAGGTGCAGAAGACGATACAAACGCTTTTGAATTTACGGCAATTACCCAAGCCGGCGGACGTGGCGGACGCAGTGGCTGCGGCTTTGTGCTGCGCGGAAACGATGAGAACTCCGGCCACGCGGGGCCGGGGCTAAATATTTATTATGATTGCACGATTAGAAGGAAAACTTGTTAAGCTGGATACCGAAAGCGCATTAGTGCAGGTCGGAGCGGTCGTGTACGAGGTGATGCTGCCGGGATACTGCATAAGCGCGCTGGCAGGCAGTATCGGGGCGACTGTTACTTTTTGCACGATGGAGTATTACGAGGGGTCATTAGGCGGCGGGAACCTGGTGCCGAGAATCGTAGGGTTTTTAAGCGAGGGCGAAAGGGAGTTCTTCAAGAAATTCACGAGCGTCAAGGGCATCGGGATACGAAAGGCGCTTCGCTCGCTGAGTATGCCGATAGCCAATATCGCCTCGGCAATTGAAACGGGCGACGACAAGATGCTTTCGGCACTGGACGGAATAGGCAAAAGAACGGCCCAGCAGATTATCGCAGAATTGAAAGGCAAGTTAGGCGGTTTTGCAATCGGCGTCGAGCAGGCGGAGGCCAGCCGAGCGTTTCGGGCGTATCAGGCGGAGGCGCTTGAAATCCTGATTGCCTGGGGCGAAAAACGAAACGAGGCGATAGAATTAATTGAGCTTGCGTGCAGGAGACACACGGATATCAAGTCAGCGGAAGAATTGGTGCCGTTGGTTTACAGATTGAAACAGGGAATAGAAGTATAAGAATGTAGGGGCAATCCTATGTGATTGCCCTGGGAACACAGAAGAAAGAAATGGCAATCGACAGGGTTATAACAGGCGAGTCGAAAAACGAGGCGGAGGAAAATTTCAACGTCTCGCTTAGGCCGAAGCAGTTGCGTGAGTGCGTCGGCCAGCAGAAGGTCATCGACAAGCTCAAAATCGCAATCGAGGCGGCGAAAAAGAGGGGTGAGCCGCTGGAGCATATTTTGTTTTACGGCCCGCCCGGTTTAGGCAAGACAACCTTGGCAAATGTCGTCGCTAACGAGATGGCGGCAAACATACGCTGCACGTCGGGACCGGCCTTAACAAAACAGGGCGACTTGATGGGGCTTTTGAGTAATATCGGCACGGGCGACATACTTTTTATCGACGAGGTCCATCGGCTGAGCACGCCGGTCGAGGAATTTTTGTATCCGGCGATGGAGGAGTTCAGGGTCGATTTCACCGTCGATAGCGGCCTGCATGCAAAAACCATCAATTTCCCGCTCAAGCGCTTCACGCTTATCGGCGCAACAACTCGCGCAGGACTACTCAGCGCACCGCTTAGAAGCAGATTCGGAATGTTATATCATCTGGAATTTTACAACACAGAGGAACTGAGTTTAATACTCAATCGCTCTGCCAAACTTTTACAGTTAAGCTGCCAGGACGGCACTTTAGAGCTTATCGCTACCCGCTCGCGCGGCACGCCCCGAATCGCAAACCGGCTGTTAAAACGAGTCCGGGATTACGCACAGGTAAAGGGGCAGGGAAAACTCACAGCCGCGATTGTTGAAAACGCTCTTAAGATGGAGCAGATTGACGGGCTGGGTCTCGATGAAATGGACCGCTCGTTTTTGCGGGCGCTTGCGGGCGTTTATGAGGGAGGGCCTGCGGGTATCGAGGCAATCGCGGCTACATTAGGCGAAGAGACGGACACCTTAGAAGACGTGGTTGAGCCGTATCTGCTGCAAATCGGCTTCGTGCGACGAACCAAACGCGGCAGGGAAATAACCAGCGACGCCTGCAGACACCTGGGTCTGAAATATCACAAGAAAAAGGCAACGGAACAATCTGAGCTATTTGACCCGCCGGAACAGTAGTTTTGCCGGTCAGGAAAAAACTCTCAACTGTAAAATCCTTTTCGTTCGATTCGTTACCTTAACTCGCTCGCTGATTCTGACCGGTGATAGCCAGATGACTTTTTCGGAGTCCTCGACAATAAGCAGTTTTTGACGCAATTCGTTCGGTATCTTAGCGTTCGTTAAAAACTTGCCGATTTTTTTCTCCGCCTTCAGACCGAGAGGCCAAAATCGGTCGCCGGGTTTTCTAAACCGCACTTTCAACGGCAATTTCAGCTTGTCGTAGTCAAGCCATTCGACAGTATTGCTTTTGTTTGCCTTGAACTTTCCGAAGTTCGCTGAATCATAATCGAATACTTCGGCCTCGATGCGAACGCCGGCAAAAACCGTCCGGCCAGGAATTTTTAACCATTTCGGCGGGGCAACCCTCGCCCCGTATTTATAAACACATGGACGAGAAAAAATGATTACCCCCCCCTGCCGATGCGCTTCTATGAAATTAGGCAATTGCAGCTTTGCACCTTGTGACAACCGCAAGACGTCCGTGTAATGGCGTTCCGTAATATCCTGCTCGCCGCATTCGAGATGATTCAACGTCCGGCGAAAAAGCTCGATTTGGACTTCAGGATGAAGCTTTTTGAGGACATCTAAATCCAGCGAAATAGTTTCTGTTTCAGCAGTTGCTGCTTTTGTCCAGACGGCGTCGGCGGCTGACGAAACGAGCCGATTAAAGCCGCGGGCCGACTTTGACAATCCGGCAATCTGTTCGACTAAATCGGTTTTGAATCGCTTTTGCAGACAGGGCAGCAGGCGATTGCGGATAAAATTACGCCGATAGGAACAATCGAGGTTTGTCCGGTCTTCGCACCATTTTATTTTTCGTCCTTTAAGGTATTTCAAGAGCTCCGTGCGGCTGACGCATAAAAGCGGTCTTATAAACCTGATGTCCGGTGAAAATTGTTTATCGGGCCAGATGCCGCAAAGTCCGCGAATGCCTGTGCCTCGCGTCAATCTTTGCAGAACTGTTTCGGCGTTATCGTTTTTCTGATGGGCGGTCGCGATGCAGGTGCAATTTTGTTTTTTTGCTATTCCGATAAGGGCCTCGATTCGCAGCTTTCTTGCCGCCGACTCAACCGACAGCTTATGCTTTTGGGCGTATTCCCGCACGTTGATTTTTCGTGTAACCACGCGCAGGCCGAGCTTACGACACTGCTCGATGACAAAATCCTCGTCGCGCCGCGCTTCTTTTCCTCTCAACCGGTGGTTGATATGGGCGCAGAAAATCCCAACGGGGAATCGACCTTTTTTTTTAAACGAAATAATAATATGCAGTAACGCGGTCGAGTCAGCGCCGCCTGAACAGGCGAGCAATACCACATCTCTCGGCCGGATAAGCCCTTCCGCTGAGATAAAATTCAATACCTTTTGTTCGAGCTGCCTCAAATCTCTACTTATACTGTTTCAATGGCTCCTGCGGAAGCTCTTCCGGCTTGACCTCGCCGGTCAGCTCCTTGACCCGCTGTTCAGCGGTCTGTCGCCATCGCCAGTGCTGGCCGGGGGCCGTATCTCGCAGCGCCTCCTGATACAGTTGCAGGGCCTCGGCCCTTCTTTTCAGCTTGTAGTCGAGAACAAAAGCCGCTTTGAACCTGGCGGGGTATATCGTCTGCGGGTCCCACTGGTACGCCCTTTGGTAATACAATACGGCGATGGTGTAATCCTTGAAGTGCTCGTAGATTCCAGCCGCCCTGAAGGCGGCGTCGTCGATTTTGTCGGAAGCCGGGAACTTGCCAATCAACTGGTTATATTTATCGAGGGCGAGTCGAAGGAGGTTATCGTCCTTAACGACCAAAAACTGTCCCGCCTGCTCCTCGAGCCGGACCGCGTCGTTAAACAGGTAATCGGCCTCGCTTACTGACTTGGTTGCCTTGAGATTTGGGCCTGCGATTGTCGCCTCGACGACGTAATTATACTGTGGAATCGCGTCGAGCGCAGCAAGCTCCTTTTCCGCCCAGCCCAGCTTCATATTGTTTCCGGTCCTTGTGTAATGCTGAATCAGTACCTCCAGCCCCCGCCTGTAGGACTGCCGGCTGGTGGCGATGTTTTCAGACAAGTCCGCTTCGGTCGTTTTGGTTATATCGACCGCAGGGCCCGAAATGGTTGACACGGAGGACGGCACAATTTGCGCCCTGCCGGTATCGACGCCGTTGCAGCCGGCGAGCGCACAAACTGAAACAATAATCAACGTGATAAGAACTAACCTGGCCATAATTGATTCCTTTCATTTTCAACTAACTATTAACAGCCGGCAACCCCGCCGGTCTGATACTCACTTAACAATTTGCTCAAACCTCGTCAAGAGTAATCCTGTAAAAAATAGTTAATCTGTCAGCCCTTCACTATAACAGCCGTGTAAGAGCCGTCGTGGTCGGGCGCTTTGGCCGAGGGCAGAATCAGTTGTTCGGCTTTGAGCTTTAAGGCGGAATTTTGCTGTAAAAAACTTCTGATTACAAGACCGTTTTCCTCGGGCTGAAGCGAACAGGTGCTGTAACAGATTATCCCTCCCGGCTTTAGAAAACCGGCGGCTTTTGAAAGTAACCCCGCCTGCATGGTTGTCAGCTCCGCTATCGCTGTTTGCTTAATTCGATGGCGGACCTCCGGCCTGCGCGCCAGGACGCCGGTATTTGAGCAGGGGCTATCGACCAGCACACAATCGAAGCCGCCTTTGCCGAAAAACCCGTCGAGGGCAGGATACTCAATCGTGGTAATACAATCGGACAGCCCCAGGCGGCTGATATTTTCCTTGACCATTTCGAGACGGGTCTTATCGATATCCGTCGCGATAATTTTTGCCTTGCCGCCTGTCGCCTCGGCCAACTGCGTCGTTTTTGTTCCCGGCGCAGCGCATAAGTCGAGGATAAACCAGTCCGGCTGAGGATCCAGGAAACGCACCACCTGTGCCGCAGACAAATCCTGAATGGTAAATAATCCCTCTTCAAAGCCGGGCAGGTCAGGTATCGCCTTGTGGCTTATCAGTTTTACCATTTGCTGCCCCGCGATTATCCGGCTGTCAATACTGCCGGCTTTCAGATTGGCCGCAAACGCCTCATCTGTTGTTTTGAGGGGATTGGGCCTGGCGTAAATGCCTGGCCTGCGATTGCTCGCAAGGCAAATATCCCTCGTCTGGTCCGGTCCAAACTCCGCCAGCCAGCTTTCTATCAGCCAAACGGGCAGCGAGAAAGCAACGCTGAGGTAATCCTTAATCGAGGCGTCTCCATCAGGCAGCAGTTCAATGTCGAATTCACAGCCGAATTCAGGCGTCTGCGGTATGATTTTACGCGGATTTATCTCTATCAGAGGTCTCTGACGGCTGATTATATGTTTTTGCACGCTGCGAAGAATCCAGTTGACAAACCCGGCGCTTTTGTCGTTTGTGATTTGCTTGGCGTAATCGACCGACTGGTGAACCGTCGAGTGCTCGGGGATATGCGGACAAAAAATCAATTCGTATGCACCCACCCGGATAATGTTAAGCAGCTTGGCCTGTATATGAATAATCTGCAGGCCCGAAACCTTTTCGACAACAGCATCGAGCACTCCGCGGTTTCTTATTACGCCGAATATAAGGTCGGTCGCCCGGGGTCTGTCGGCAATTTCGGGATAACGTTCCAGCGTCTCTGCGGCGAATTGCTTGTCCTTTCGCGTCTCGGTAAGTATTTTGGCTGCAATTCCTCGTACGTTTTGAAGCTCCGTTTCAGCCATATCAGATATTGCCCTTTTCCTCTATTTTAACAAACTCATCCCCCGGACAAACGTGCCTGCCGTGAACGAAATCAGCAAAACTCATTAAACGTGAGTTTTCGGGCTTCAATCGAACAATCTGAAGACGGTTTTGGCCGCAGATGACGTTGAGGTTTTCATCGATTGTGCCGGGCGGCAGATTTTGAGGATTCGTTGTTCGCAAAATTTCCGCTTTAGCGAAAATGACTCTTTCGGTTCGTCCGGTTTTCTTCGATTTGTAAACGGCGATTGTTCCCGGCCAGGGCCAAAACCCCAGCATTTTCCTGTAGAGCAGCTCCGCCGGTTCCGAAAAATCCAAAAAACCATCGGATTTTTTCAACTTTGGCGCCCGTGTAACCTGGGATTCATTTTGCTTTTTATATACGGCCGTGCCTTCTGCAATTTTGTTGATGGTTTCTAAAAGCAGCGGCCCGGCCAGCAAAGCCAGGCGGTCGTGAAGCTCGCCGGCTGACTCCTGCGGCTCGATTGGGGTCTTCATTGACGCGACAATCTCGCCTGCGTCCATTCTCTCGGCGATAGTAATTATTGTAATGCCTGTTTCGGTCTCGCCGTTGACAATCGCCCAGTTGAACGGCGCCGCCCCACGATATTTCGGTAAAAGCGAGCCGTGAACGTTTATTGCGCCTTTTGGGGCAATATCGACGACTTCTTTACCGATTTTCTGGCCAAAGGCGATTACGACTATGAGGTCGAGGGCGCAATTTTTGATTTTCTCGATTATATCAGGTGCGTTTACGTCGTCGGTTTCGATAACGGGAATCGAATGTTCGACCGCCCAGTTTGCCGCCGGGGTATGGGTCAGTTTACGCCCCCTGCCTGCCGGCTGAACCGGCTGCGAGACGACAAGCACCAGCTCGTGACTCGATTTCACAACTGCATCAAGAGACGGTAATCCAAACTGGCCGCTTCCTAAATAAACAATGTTCATCAGGACACCGTTGTTGAAAATAATATTAAGCAGATACCTGCAAAATTCACAATGTCCCTTCTGCAAGAATAGCACTGCCCGCATACATTCTTACATTATCGGAATTGAACTCGTACTTAACGTCGACTTCCATATCCTCAAGCGTCAAAATCTTCCAGCTTTTGCAATTGTAAATTCGATTATTTCCTTTGGTACTTTTGACAAACATTTCAAATGATATCATAAAATGATGTGCATCTTTTGTAATTTTGAACTCACTTGATGGTGATAGATAAAACGATCTTTGAGTCGTTCCAATATTTTTAATATTGAATGTCTTGCACTCAAGGTAATTAGCCCTGCCAAATTCGTCTAAAAACTCAATATCCGGATAACCTGCTGATTTTGCTTTTCCGCTTTTTGACTGAGGCGTGTAAGCATTGTACCCGATTTTATCAAGAGCGGCTTTTACAAATGGTTCAATATCATTACCCACTTCATTTGAGCGTGGCCGAAATATTCCCTTCTTATTAACGGCATTCCCCGCTATTTGTGCAACTTCTTTCAGTTTACTTAAAACTTGCATATCTCTTTTGTCGTTCTTGTCAAACGAGATGATTTTGTGTTCAGAAATGCTTTCGATAACAAGTTTAAACGGTACGCCTCTCAAGGGGCATAACATCTGTTTTATCACCGATTCTAATTTCTTCGTATATTGCTCATTCATATCAATGATTTTCTAAAAATTACTATACGATTTGTATTAGTGCCCTTTTCGTTGTTTGAAACACCCCAAATATTCGCTGTTTTTGTGAACGCCTGCTGATTAATCATAATTCCTTCGCAGGAAAAACCGGCAGTTAATCCTAAAGGCACCACATATTCTTCAAGTTTTAGTTCACCCCCTTTAACTTCTCCGACCTCAAAAGCGACGTAACCACCGTTTTTGGTAATTCTATAAAGCTCCTCAAATACCTTACTCATAACTCCGCACCAATCTTCCACTTTCTTGGTCATTGTTATTTTCGAAGCGATCTCCTCTGCATTGATTGAATTGAACCAGCACCTCAACCAATTATCTTCATCGTATTGAACTACGTCTAAAAACGGCGGCGAAGTAACTGTAAGCTGAACACAACCAGACTCAATCTCAGGTGTAAAGCGTGCATCCTTCATTAAAAATAATGAGTTTTCCCCAATTTTTCGAAGCCGTATGACCTTCTTGTCTGAAATGTCTCTTATCAATGATTCGCTTTTCTTGAGGATTATCTCTTTAGTGTTCCTATATTCTGGCGCCTGTCTTCTTTTTTCGTTAATCTTTTTCTGACTTTCTTGAGATACAGCCTGATTAGGCGGCAGTGTATATACAGAGAAAAAACCGGAGGAGTGCCCTGTAAGCCTGTTTGTTGCTACCATTCTAATCCAATGGTCTAATTCATCTTCTTTTCCGATTTGCCTCCTCTGTTCCAAGTATTTCCGAAGAGACAAAACCTCTGCTTCGGTTTCAGAGTGATAAAACATTGATAAATCTATGGTTGAGTTTGCTTTCTCTGTAAATGGAATAGAATACAAGCGGTTCTTTAATGTTTCGATGTCCGGTATAAAAAACCTTGGTTCGCTAAGAATCTTACTTAAGGGATTTATATCATTAGCAATTACATTCCTATTCAATAAACCAGCCTCAATGCACGTAGTACCTCTGCCAGAAAATGGGTCATAAACAACATCCTGTTCTTTAGTCAACAACTCAATAAAAAACCTGGGAAGCTGCGGCTTGAAACAGGCGCGATAAGAAATTTCATGTAAACTATCTGCTTGTCGCTGCTTGGAAGTCCAAAATTCATTTGTAAATTTTTGTATAGAACAACTACTCACCTCGGCATATTCGATATTTGTCTTTTGGGAATTATCTCCAAAAAGACATACGCTATCCCCGAATCTAAATTTTCCAAGATGTTCCTGAATTATACTTTGGCTTTCCATTTTTTCGTAGCGGTTCTCAAACTATGCAAATCCTATATTAACTATTTCATCCATTTTCAATCTGCTCTTCTTCGAGTTTTTTCAACTGCTTTCGGTAAGCGATACGGGCAACTGTCGGCATACGATTAACAATTGTGACGCCTTCGATGTGGTCAAATTCGTGCTGCAGGGCGCGGGCGTAAAGGCCGTCGGCCTGCTCGGTAAAGCTTTTTCCCTCAAGGTCTGTGGCGGTTACGGTAGCTTTTCCGAACCTCTTGATTTTCGCATATACGCCCGGCACAGACAGACACCCCTCCTCATTTTGAACGAGGTTTCCCTCGGGCTTTACAACCGGGTTGATATAAACCCTGACTTTTTCCTTTGTGCCGTCCAATGAAATGATAAATAAACGCAGCGGCACTCCCGCCTGCGGCGCGGCAAAACCTACGCCTTTATGCTCAATCATAAGGTCGGTCATTTTCGCAACCAGCCGACGGACGGTCTCGTCGATTTTCTCCACCGGCTGCGCAGGTCCAGTAAGGACATTTGCCGGGTAATGCGTGATATGGCATTTGTCAACGTCGATATCAGTCATATTCGTCGCCCTCGAAGGTATTGCCTAAGTAGGCCTTTTTGACGATTTCGTTCTGGATAATCTGGGCAGGCGTGCCTTCAGCCAAAACCTTGCCGTGGTCGATTATATAGGCCTTATCCACGACCTCAAGCGTCCGTTCAACGTTATGGTCGGTAATGAGTATGCTCACGCCTGAGGCGACGAGGTGGCGAATGTCTTTTTGCAAATCCTGAACGGTAATCGGGTCAACGCCGCTGAACGGCTCATCCAGCAAAATCAGCGACGGCTCTGTTACCATAGCGCGGGCAATTTCGAGCTTTCTCCGCTCGCCGCCCGAGAGGAACCTGCCCTGGCTGGCCGCAACCTCGGTCAGCTTGAAGCGTTCAATCAGCTCATCGACGCGTTCGTTTCGTTCTTTATAGGTAATCGCCATCGTTTCTAAAATCGCGTAAAGATTATCGCGGACGCTGAGCCGCTGGAAAATGCTCGGCTCCTGTGAGAGGTAGCCGATACCCAGCCGGGCCCTTTTATACATAGGCAAATCCGTGATATCGTTCCCGTCGAAAACGACCTTCCCGGCCGATGGGATTATCATTCCCATAATCATCCGGAACGTAGTGGTTTTGCCCGCGCCGTTTCGGCCGAGAAGGCCGACGATGCTGCGCTGCGATATTGTGACCGATACCCCGTTGACGACGGCCCTGCCTGAATACTTTTTCACTAATTCCTGTGTCTCAAGCAAATTCATAGCCGACAGGATAACAAATCCTCTGGCATTTTCACGTTTTTTCTGATATTAAGTATCATTTCGTTTTGCGGCATTCTATTTACACGGGTATAGTAAGGTTAAAGTTATGTTTGCGATTATCAGCGATATACATTCGAATATCGAGGCGTTGACGGCGGTCCTTGCGGACATCGAAAACCGCGGGATAAAGACGATTTACTGTCTCGGCGACGTCATCGGCTACGGGCCTAACCCTCGCGAGTGTCTCGACCTTGTTATCGAGAAAACAAAATGGTGCGTCTTAGGCAATCACGATTACGCAACACTCTATGAGCCGACAAATTTCAATTACGGCGCCGAGCAGGCCAGCTTCTGGACGCGATTCAACCTCGAAGACGAGCCGGCTAAGGAGCCGAGAGATAAACGCTGGGAATTCTTAGGTAAGCTCCCTATGCGGCGCTCCACCAGGTCCAAGCTCGGCGATGTCGCGGCGACCATTGACTTCCTTCACGCCTCTCCTCGCAGGCCCATAAACGAGTATATCTTCCCCGACGACGTTTACACCAATCCCATCAAGGTCAGGGTGCTGTTCGAACGGGTCAGGCATGTCTGTTTCATCGGCCACACGCACCTGCCGGGCGTCTTTCTCGATGAACCTGATTTCTATCTGCCTTCCGAATTAGGCAACGTTTACCCGATTGTTGAAGGCGAGAAGGCAATCATCAATATCGGCTCGGTGGGCCAGCCGCGCGACCACGACAACCGCGCCAGCTACGTTTATGTCGAGGACAACGAGGTGCATTTCGTCCGCCTCGAATACGACTACAAAACCACAGCCGAAAAAATCAGGGCCACCGACCAGCTCGACACCTTTAACGCCGACCGGCTCGCAGAAGGAAGATAAGGCCATAATATGAATTTGAGAACCGTTCTGATAACAACAATAATTTATTGTGGCGTTCTTTGCGGACTTCAATCCGCGTCGGCAAATGACGCCAACGAACAAACGCCTCAAATGAGGGCCGCCCCCGTAACCGGCTATAGCGCGGTCGGCGGCCCCGCCAGAATAATTACCCTCGGCTCGCTCGACCCGAACACGGGCTTCAAGTTCCTTCTGGACCTGACTACGCGCGGCGCTGCCATCGAAAAAGCAACGCTAAGCGAATTTGACGACCTTCAATACAAAGACCGCCCGCCGCTCGTGCTGCTCTCGCCCGCGACCGCTCCGGACGGCTCACCGGTCTTCTCAACGGCAAATCAATCCCTTGTTTTTACGGAAAGCAAACTGCAACTGCCGCTGGACAAGCTCGAATGGGACTCATCCGCCGTTATAACCGACGGCGCCCGACAGTCAGCAACCTTTGAGGCGTTCATAAAAGACAAAGCCACAGGCCAAGCGCTCGCCAAGTTAACCAAAACTTATACCGTCGAGGCCGGCATTTATCATGTTGACTGCAATTTAGCCGTTGAAAACCTGTCGCAGGTCGAGCAGAAATTATCAATCAATATGACCGGCCCCGTTGGCATAAATCAGGAAGACCCACGCTCAGATACGAGAAAGGTTTTTGCCGCCTTCAGAAACACTCAGGGGCAAATCGACGCCATCTCCCGCGATATTAAAAAACTCCAAAAAGCGCAAACAACCGAGCAAAAACAGCTATATGTTAAAAACGCCGGCTTCCTTTGGGCCGGCGTTACGAATAAATATTTCGCCGCAATCGTCGTCCCGCAGCCGGAATCCAATACGAACTTTTGCAACTGGATTGCCGACAAAACGGGCTGGTTCGTCAATGCCGACAACCTGCCCGACAGCGGCGACGAAACTATCGGAATCGACTTCAAAACCACGACTATTATCCTCGCCCGGACCGGCGAACCGAAAAGCCGAAAAAACCTGGACTTCAAGCTCTTCATAGGCCCAAAATACAAGTCGCTTTTCGACAAAACAAAACTTTATAAAGACCTGGCTTTTACACAGATAATTGACTTTATGTCCTGCTGCTGCCCGACTGCAATCATTCACCCGCTCGGCTTCGGGATACTGGCGTTAATGAAACTGCTTCACGGTATCTGGCCTCATAATTATGGCATAGTAATCATTATCCTTGTTTTATTAGTGCGCCTTATCCTGCATCCCCTGACCCGTAAATCGCAGGTCTCGATGAGCGAATACTCCAAATTCAATATGCTGCCGGAAGTCCAGGAAATCAGGAAGCAATACGGCAAGGATATGATGGAAATGAACCGCCGAATCGCGGAAGTGCAGAAAAAATACGGCGTGAGTCATTCCGCGGCGATTTTAGGAATGCTTCCTATGATGGTCCAGATGCCTATATGGATTGCCCTGTATGGCGCTATTTACGCCAGTATCGACCTGCGGGGCGCGCCGTTTTTACCCGTCTGGATTACCGACCTTTCGGCGCCCGATGCGCTGTTTCGATTCAGGGCAATTGCGCTTCCCCTGTTCGGCAAGCTCGATTCGTTTAACCTGCTGCCGATTCTGATGGCGGTCGCTTTTTATCTCCAGCAGAAGCTCACCCCCCAGCAGGCCGCCTCGCCCGACCCGCAGACCGCCCAGCAGCAAAAAATCATGATGCTGATGATGACGATAATGTTCCCGCTGATGCTTTATAAAGCACCGTCGGGCCTAAACCTGTATATTATGACCAGCGTATTCGGCGGCGTAGTCGAGCAGTATTTCATCAAAAAGCACATCCGTGAAAAAGAGCAGGCAAAAGAGCAGGGTCTCGTCGCCGTAACCGCCAAAACCGGCGGCAAAATCAAAAAGAAAAAACCAAAGCCGTTCTTCAAAACGTAAACGCGTCTTATGTCATTCCCGCGCAAGCTGGAATCCATTTTACCAATGTATAACACAAATGACACAATCGTAGCCGTCAGTTCCCCCAGTAATGACCACCGGGTAATAGTGCGAATATCGGGTTCAGGGTCGATTGACATTCTGAATCAGCTTATCACTCCGAAAATCACCTGCGAGCCCGGTATTACTTCGGGCAAAATCCTTAATCTTGACTGCCTCGTTTACCTCTTCCGCCAACCGCATTCATACACAGGGGATGACCTTGCAGAAATTCATTTATGGGCAAACGCCGCCCTGACCGAGCACCTGTTCGAAAAATTGTTGTCACTCGGCGCCAGGCCCGCCGCCCCCGGCGAATTCACCGCACGGGCCTATTTCAATAATAAAATTGACCTCGCCCAGGCCGAGGCCGTCAACGAGGTAATTACCGCCTCGAACGCCTTTCAGCTAACCGCCGCTGAAAACCTCCTCGCAGGCCGTTTCGGTCAAACAACCGGAAAAATAATGTCCGCGATTCTCGATTTGCTCAGCCGGCTCGAAGCCGACCTCGATTTCAGCGCAGAAGATATCGAGCCGGCAAACGAGGCCGGAATAATCTCCTCACTAACTGAAACAACAGGCCGGCTGCGAGAGCTTTTAGCCGGCTCAGTCCGCTGCGAATCGACCATTGATTTGCCCTCCGTCGCAATCGCGGGAAGCACCAACGCGGGTAAAAGCACGCTATTGAATAAACTTTTAGGCAGACAGCGAAGTATCGTCTCCGACAAACGCAAAACCACAAGAGACGTCCTGACTGGAGACCTGACGATTCACAACTGTCGCTGCGTTCTTTTCGATTGCGCGGGTTTGATAACCCATTGCGAAACAATACTCGACGAGCTTGCCCAGCAGGCCGCTATTGGCGCGTTGAAAAACGCGATAGTAGTGATTTTCTGCGTCGATATCGCAAAACCGGACTGGAGTGAAGACCTTGCCGTCCTGAGTCATTGCGAGCGAAGTGAAGCAATCTCTCTTATACCCCTGGCGACAAAATCCGATTTGCTTTGCGAGTCCGAAATCGCCGAACGGACATCAAAACTTAAATCCCTTTTCGGCTGCGAGTTTCTGCCAATATCCGCTCATACCAGCTTTGGCCTTGAGAAGCTCAAATCCGAAATCGCCGACCGGCTAATCACCGCGACCTCCGGCCTGAATAAGGAAGGCATCGCCCTGACCAGCCGGCACAAGCAGGCCATAACAGCCGCCATAGCCGATTTGGAAAAGGCAGTTGACGAATTGAAGGCCGGCAGTGCCGAGCTCGCCGCGATGATGTTAAGAACAGCTCACAGTCAGCTTAGTCATATCGAGCAGCATAATATCGACGATGAGATATTAGACCGCATCTTTTCCCGATTCTGCATCGGGAAATAACCTTCTTTCAAATCAATTCGGCTGCGGGGCGGTTGCGCTGGCTAAGCAGCAGAATATCTCGAAGAACATCGGTGCTTCTCGCACCCATCCATCTTCTCTCAAAATTCGGGTCCTGCACAATCTGCGCAATGGCAGAGAGAGAATACAGGTGAAAATTACGTTCGTCTTTACTGCCTACAATCACAAAAATCGCCCTTACTTGTTTGTGCTTCTCGGAAAATGTAACTCCCTCTTTGCATCTCGCGACAAGAACGTCGAATATATGCTCGCCGTCGATTACTATATGAGGTATCGCAAGATTATCGCTGAGCACGGTGCTGCTTTCCTTTTCTCTCTTTACCAGCCGTTTGTAAACTTTGTCCGCATCGGCGCCGAGCCGGCTGGACAATTCTTCGGATACGATTCGGAAAAGCTCATCGACGCCAACTGCCTTGTCTATATCCAGGACGACGCACTTCTCCGCTATATGGTCGAACCTGTCTTTTACGATTTCGTCCCGTTTTCGGATGATTTCTCTCAATTCTTCTTCGAGCGAATAGCTCGTAAGCTCTCTCGCGGTAATCCTTTCAATAAGATGCAGCAGAGCGTATTCCCTGTTGGTTCTGATTCGCCCGTAAAACCAGTACACGAATGCGCCAATAAGGATAAGCAGGAAGCTCACGAGCCACGCCTCTTTGCCCATCTCGTAGATAAGAAAGCAAAAGCCGATGATACCGGCAATTTGAAACCAGGGATACAACGGCGTGCGAAAAATCGGGCGATAGTTCTGAATCCGGCTTTCTCTGAGGATTATCACCGACAGACAGGCAAGGATATTCGTAAGGATAAAAACGAGCGAAGCCGCCTCGACGAGTATTTCGAGCTTCAGAAACAGTGAAATCAGCACAAACAGCCCGGTTACAATCAGCGCATTATGAGGCGTCCTGAAACGCGCGTTGATTTGCCCTATCTTTTCCGGAATAAGACCGTCCTGGCTCA
>JAFGDN010000025.1 GCA_016932095.1 Sedimentisphaerales bacterium | reverse complement strand
GACGTCGCCAAAACTGATATAGCCGTTGCAGTGCAGCCACTCGCTGTATGAGCCGCCGCAGGAGCCGTTCTGCCAGACGCCCGTATTTGTGGCCTGGTCTTCCGCCTGACGCGTGGAGCCGTCCACCGTAATATAGTCAACCTGCACGTCCCTGCCGCTGGCGTCATTTGTAAATACGACATTACAGCTGCCTGATAAGGATGTCGTTGCCGTGCGAGTAGCCATACTCGTGGTTAATGTCCAGGTGGCAATTGTGCTCCCGCCTACGGTCAAATTAATGCTTTCACTGCCTGCCGTTCCGCGTGCCCTGACACCGATAGTAACGGCGCAAGCCGGCGAGGCAATCAGGCCCGCGACCAGCAATACAACCATAGTAATTGAGGATAAAAAAGCTAATTGTTTCATTTAGTTCTCTCCTTTTTCTGCGTTAAATGAATTCTGATGTTTAAGTTAGCTTATAATGAAGTTTGCTTTTTCCCGTACACTTCCTTTCGCATGTTAAAAGTCCGTTCCATAATCACTGACCGCTCATCACAGCGTCTATTTCGAGAGGTTTCTCTTTTTCGGAAACAGCTTTTCGCGGTTTTTCAAGCTATCATAAATTTGACCAATATCAACAAAAAAAGCGAAGTCATTTGGAAATTCGGGGTTGTCTTAACGCAGTTGCCGGGGAAACGCCGGCCCGCGAGCGGGCGGGAAAGGGCTTGATAAAAACAGCAGAAGAAAGTAAAAAGGCAAAAGGAAAAAGTAAAAAAAGTTGGTGTCTGTCAGTGTTTAAGGAGAAGGAAAATGGCAAGGGCGGTTACATTATTCACGGGTCAGTGGGCGGACCTTCCGCTGGAGGTTCTGGCGGACAAGGCGGCAAAATGGGGGTATGACGGGCTGGAATTAGCGTGCTGGGGCGACCATTTCGAGGTCGATAAGGCACTCACTGATGATAAATACTGTGACGGCCGGCTGAAAATCCTGAAAAAGTATGGCTTGAAGGTTTTCGCGATATCGACGCATTTAATCGGTCAGGCGGTTTGCGACAGAATCGACGAGCGACATAAGGCGATACTGCCTGCCGACGTATGGGGCGACGGCGAGCCGGAAGGCGTTCGACAAAGGGCGGCGCAAAAACTGATAGATACGGCCAAAGCGGCGAAGAAATTAGGCGTCAAGGTTGTCAACGGCTTTACGGGAAGCCCGATATGGCATTTACTTTATTCGTTCCCGCCGGTGTCAAAGGATATGATTAAGGCGGGCTACCGCGAGTTCGGGAGGCGATTTAAGCCGATTTTGGATGCGTTCAAGTCGAAAGGCGTCAAATTCGCATTGGAGGTTCACCCGACGGAAATCGCGTTCGATATCGTCTCGGCCGAGCGCGCGCTGGAGGCGGTGAAAAACCACCCGGCATTTGGGTTCAATTTTGACCCGAGCCATTTGGGCTACCAGGGCGTAGATTATGTAAAGTTCATACGGACGTTCGGGAACAAGATATTTCATACGCATATAAAGGACGCATGGTGGGGGCACGGCGACTGGACGGCAGGCGTTTTCGGCGGACATACGGAATTCGGCGATGCGAGAAGATACTGGGATTTCCGCTCGCCGGGGCACGGCGATATAAATTTTGAGGAAATTATTGTTGCCCTTAATGACATCGGCTATCAGGGGCCGCTATCGGTGGAATGGGAAGACAGCCGGATGGACAGGGAGCACGGCGCAAAAGAGGCCTGCGAATTTGTAAAGAAAATGGACTTCAAGCCGTCGGGAGTGGCGTTCGACGCGCAATTTGATAAATAGAAAGCTGTATTGATAACGTGAGACAATTCAAGAAAATAAGTCGCCGCGGGTTTTTACAGAAGGTAACGGGTGCGGCAGCGGGGGCGCTCAGTTTTCCTTATATTATTCCCTCTAACGTATTAGGCGCGAATTTACCGAGTAACCGGCTGACGCTTGGCTGTATCGGTGTAGGTGCGCAGGGAACGTGGAATATGAAGGAGTTTTTGGCCAAAGATGAGGCGCGGGTCGTGGCGGTATGCGATGTTGACAAAAGACGCCAGATGGACGCCAAAAGAGAGGTCGACCTTCAATATGGCAACAGCGACTGCAAAATGTATTCGGATTTTCGCGACGTAATAGCGAGAAACGATATTGATATGCTTTCGATAGCGGTGCCTGACCACTGGCATTCGATACCGGCGATTATGGGGGCGCGGGCGGGCAAGGACATTTACGGTGAAAAGCCGATGGCCAGGACGATACGGGAGAGCAGGGCGATAGCAGACGCGGTGAGGCGATACGGGATAATATGGCAGACGGGTAGCTGGCAGAGGTCGGTATGGCATTTCAGGCAGGCCTGCGAGTTAGTCCGCAACGGCAGAATCGGCAAAGTTCATACGGTCGAGGTGGGTCTGCCGACGGGCGGCACGCGGGGGCAGGAGCCGGTGCAGCAGCCGCCGGAGTGGGTCGATTGGAATTTTTGGTTAGGGCCAGCGCCGTGGAAGCCGTATCGGGGAGTTATGCACTGGCACTGGCGATGGATGATGGATTACTCGGGCGGGCAGCTTACCGACTGGGCGGGTCATCATATAGATACGGCTCACTGGGGACTAGGCCTCGAAAGGACGGGGCCGGTAGAGATTGAAGGGCGGGGAAACTTCCCGAAAGACGGGATGTATAACGTGCCCTCGGAGTATAAAATTACGGCCAGATACGCAAACGGGCTAATAATGATTATCGCCAACGACAGGCAATTGCCTAACGGGATGGGCGTTTGCTGGTATGGCGATAAAGGCCAGTTGCACGTTACGCGAGACCAGCCGATAAAAGCAAGGCCTGAAAGTGTTCTCAATGAGGTAATCGGGCCCAATGAGATTCAGCTTTACAAGAGCCGGGACCACCAGCAGAACTTCCTGAATTGCGTCAGGAGCCGAAAAGAAACAATATCGCCGGCGGAAACGGCGCATCGGTCGATAAGCGTGGGGCTTTTGGGCGAGATAGCGATGCTGACTGAAAGGAAGCTGAGGTGGGACCCCGAAAAGGAAGTTTTCATAAACGATGATGAGGCGAACAGGTTATTGTCGAGGCCGATGCGAAGCCCGTGGCATTTGTATATATAGGGATTAAGTGAATGGCAACTAAGGATAAAATAACAAGAAGGCGGTTTATTGGCAATATAGGCGGCTCTGCATTAGCGGCGCTGGGGATTCCTTACGTTATACCCTCGTTTGCAGCCGGCTTCGGAGATGAGGTTACGCCGAGCGAGAAAATTACACTGGGATTTATCGGGGTTGGGATGCAGGGCAGATTCTTATTAAGTCAGATTTTACAGCGGTTTGATTGCCAGGTTGTGGCCTTATGCGACGTGGATAAGCAGAAACTGGAGCGCGGGCTGGAAATGGTTCGGGAAAATTACGCGGAGCAGCGATTAGGATGCACCGGCTACCACGATTTTCGGGAATTACTGGCCAGAGACGATATTGACGCGGTAGTGATTGCGGCGCCTGAGCACTGGCACGGAGTAATGGCAATAGAGGCGTGCAGGAGGGGTATGGACGTATATTGCGAAAAGCCGTTGGCGCTGAGTATCGACGAGGCGAGGCAAATAGTGAATGCGGCCAGGCGTTATGAACGGGTGTTTCAGACGGGCAGTATGCAGAGGTCGGATTATAAATTTCGCAGGGCGTGCGAGCTTGTTCGCAATGGCTATATCGGTGAAGTGAAAAACATCAGGGTCGGTATTAAAACCTCGTCGTTCCCGATGTATCCGGTTGCCTGTGATTTGCCTGCTGAGCCGACGCCGTCAGAGCTTGACTGGGATATGTGGTTAGGCCCGGCGCAGTGGCGGCCATATAATTCACGGATAGCCCCGCCGATAGACGCGAGGGGCTGGCCTCACTGGCGCGATTACGAGGAATACGCAGGCGGGATAATGACCGACTGGGGCGCACATCATTTTGACATTGCCCAGTGGGGGCTTGGAATGGACGAAAGCGGGCCGGTGGAAGTTTATCCCGAAAACGGCAAAGATATTAGGCAACTGACTTACCGGTATTCGAACGGTATAACAATGGTCAGGGACGACTCGATGAATTATAAGGCGATAGTGTTTACCGGCACAAGAGGCGAGGTCGAGGTCAGCAGGGAGTTTCTCAATACCAGGCCCGAGACGCTAACTCGCCTGCGTTTCGGCAGCAGCGATACTCGGCTTTATGAAAGCGATGACCATTACGGCGACTGGCTTGATTGCATAAGGAGCAGGCAAAGGCCGATATGCGACGTTGAAACCGGCTGCCGGTCGCTGACTGTTTGTCATTTGGGCATTATCGCGCATCGCTTAGGCAGGCCGTTGAAATGGGACCCGGTTAAGGAAAGATTTATCGGCGACGAAGAAGCGAACAGGTTGCTTTCGAGAACGATGCGAAGTCCATGGCGGGTATAATGAAGGTTGCGTTAAACGGTTGCGGTTGCGCGGCTCGTTACGGTTGCGTAGAACGTAAAACGACGTTTAATACGTAACCGAAAGACGATTGACGAAACGAGCAGCGCAACCGATGAACGAAAAACACAACCGGTTTATTGATATATGAAAAGCGTAAAGGAGTGAAAAATGAATCGTATGACAGCGTTATCGATAATTGTGGTTTTTGTGTTAGCGATTGTTTTTATGGGGATTTATGCCGGAAGCAGCCGGGCGGCGGGTTCACCAAAACAGTTGAGAGAGATAAGGGCGAAAGAAACAGAATGGATAGAAAAGGCGCTGCCGGCGGAGGGAAAGGCAAAACCCGAAAAGCCGAGGAAGATTTTAGTGTTCTGGCGCTGCGAGGGCTATTTTCACGAGAGCATACCGATTGTGAATAAGATGCTTGAGACAATGGGCAAAAAGACAGGGGCATTCGAGGTTGTAACAAGCGACGATATGAGCGTTTTTGAAGCCAACAAACTGGCGGAATACGACGCGATAGTGTTCAACAATACGACCCATCTGGATTTCAATGAGCCGAGCCAAAGGCAGGCGATAATGGATTTTGTAAAAGGGGGCAAAGGAGTCATCGGCTTTCACGCGGCCATAGACAATTTTTACGGCTGGCCCGAGGCGGCGGAAATGTTCGGCGGGACGTTTGACGGACATCCCTGGACGGCGGGGGGAACGTGGGCGATAAAGAACGTCGAGCCCGAGCACCCGTTAAACGCGGCTTTCAATAAAGAGGGATTTAAAATCAAGGATGAGATATACCGGGTGAAGATGCTCAATTTGAGGGGAAACTCTCGTGTGCTTTTAACGCTGGATTTTGACGACCCGGCCACAAAGAAAGCAAGGGGAGCCAAGGAAAGCGACCGCGATATGCCCGTAAGCTGGATTAGAAACTACGACAAGGGCAGGGTATTTTACTGCGGGCTTGGTCATAATAACGAGGTGTTTTATCGGCCCGCGATATTACAGCACTGCCTTGACGGAATTCAGTTTGCGTTAGGAGACCTGGAGGTTGACGCAACGCCTGTTAAAGAAGGCAAATAAGAAAGGAAAAAACTATGAGTCGCCGGTTAAAAGTTTCAGCAATAATAGCCGTTGTTGTGTGCTGTTGTTTTTTCAGTAATTGGGCAAACGCAGCGGAAGACGCAAACGCCTTTGGTCAGTTATTAGACAAAATCAGGACATACGATTACGGGAAGAGCAGGGCGGACCTAACAAGAATCAGCGATATGATTCGCCAGTCCAGCGGCAAGCCGGAGATTAAGGAAATCGAAAAGCAGCTCGATGAATTTCTCAAATCAGACGCAACATACGCGGCCAAGCAGTTTGTCTGCCAGGAATTGAGCGTTATAGGCACGGAGGCGTCGGTGGCTGCCCTTGCCCCAATGCTGACGAATGACAAGTATTCAGATATGGCCCGATACGCACTTGAAAGGATACCCGGCGAAGCGGCGGGCGAGGCGTTGCGAGAGGCACTTGGCGCGGTGAGCGGGAGCGCGAAAATCGGGATAATAAATTCCATAGGCGTTCGCGGCGACAAGAAGGCGGTTGGGTTGTTGAGCGGGGTGATTTCGGACTTCAACCAAATGGCGTCAATCTCAGCTGTCGCGGCACTGGGTAGAATCGACGACCCCTGCGCAGTTGAGGCGATAGCGAAAGCAGTAGGAAAGGAAACCGGAAAGCTAAGGACGGCGGCGCTGGATAGCTATTTGCGACAGGCGGAATGGCTTGCAGCCAAAGGTCAAAAGGACGAGGCGTTTACAATGTATAAGCAGTTATACGCCCCTATTGAGTCGCTGCCGATAAGGACGGCGGCGGTGAGGGGAATGATTTTGACCGCCGGCGATAAAACGAGCGAAACAATAGTTGAGATTCTTAAATCGGGTGATAAGCCGATGCAGACGGTTGCGATAGCGACTTTGAAGGACATAGCTACAACAGATGTGATAAAGGCGGTTGCTGAACAGTTGCCGACGCTGGCGACAGAACAGCAGATACAGTTAATCGCGATGCTGGCGGAATGCGGCGAGCGGGCGGCGCTGCCAGCGATTTTGGCGGCGGCGAAAAGTGCTGAGAAAACGGTTCGCATTGCGGCGTTATACGCGATTGGGATATTGGGCGATACATCGACATTGGAAGTGTTGGAGCAGGCCGCGATTACGACAAGCGGCCCAGAGCAGCGTGCCGCACAGGAAAGTTTGTATCGGCTTCGCGGAGCGGACGTTGACCGGGCGATTCTTAAAAAGCTGGCTGAGGCAGAGCCGAAGGCAAGGTTAGAGCTTATTCGCAGTTGCGACCGGCGTAATATTACGGCGGCGGCGCCTGAATTGATGAGGCAGGCCAAAGACGCCGACGAATTAGTGCGAATCGAGTCAATAAAGGCGTTACGAAATCTCGCAGGCGAGGGCGAAATGGCGGGATTGGTCGAATTGCAATTAGCGGCGTCTGGAACCGAACGCGGCGAGCTTGAGAAAACGGTGGTCGCTGTGGGACGCAGGATACCAGAGGACAAAAACCCGGCCCAAAAAGTCCTCGCGGCAATACCAACAGTTAAGGATTTAGATGCGAAATGCTCGCTATTGAGCGTTTTAGGCAAAATCGGCGACCCGGCGGCACTGCCTGTTTTGCGAGAAGGGCTAAACGACAAAGACGACAAGATTAAAGACGCCGCTGTAAGGGCTTTATCGGATTGGCCAACGGCTGAGCCAGCTGAGGACTTGCTTAAGGTCGCAAAAGAATCGGCTAACGCAGTGCATAAGGCGATTGCCTTGCGTGCTTATATCCGGCTGGCGGGGTTACCGGGCAGCAGAACCGCGGAAGAGACGATAAAGATGTATGAAGAGGCGATGATACTTGCGCCAAGTGCTACGGAGAAGCGAATGGTCCTGGCGGGGCTGGCGAACGTCGGCTCTATCGAGGCGATGCGTACAGCCGCCGGCTGTCTTGCGGATACGGAACTTAAACAGGAAGCCGAGGCGGCGGTTGTAAAAATCGCCTATTCGACGATTCAAAAGAACCCGCAGGAAGCGAAGGAATTGCTGCGGAAAGTCCTGACGGGAACTACAAACGAATCCATACGCGAGCAGTCGCAGAAGTTGCTAAACCAGGGCAAGTAATTTTCAGATACTTGCCGCCGGCGGGGTTGCGATAAAGGGCGGATTTCACTATATTAAGCTGCAATGAGCTCGAAGAACGATTCAAATGCAATAAACAGAAGGCAGTTTATACGCTCGACGGCTGCTGTGGGGGCGGGATTGATTTTTTCGCCGGAGATTATCGCGCAAACGCAAGCAGGAGACAAACCCGACGACATAAACGTCGCTATTATAGGCGTTGGCGACCAGGGCAGAATACTTCTCGAATCGGCGGTAAAAATCCCTGGGATTCGCTTCAGGGCACTTTGCGATATATGGACTGCTTATAACCAGCAGAACCAGTCGCGATTCCTCAAGGCATACAAGCACGAGCACAACGTTTACGTCGATTACAGGGAGATGCTGAACGAGGAAAAGGACCTGCAGGCGGTCATAATCGCGACGCCGGATTTTTGCCACGCTGAGCAGACAGTCGCGTGCCTCAGGGCAGGACTGCACGTTTATTGCGAAAAGGAGATGTCCAATACGCTGGAGGGGGCAAGACAAATGGTATTGGCGGCCCGGGAGACCGGAAAGCTGTTACAGATAGGCCACCAGCGCAGAAGCAATCCGCGGTATATTTATTGTTATGAGAAGCTGTTGAAGGAGGCATCGATTTTAGGCCGGCTGACGACGATTAACGGACAATGGAACCGTTCAGTTGCGCCGGCGAGAGGTTACCCGCAGGGCAAGGGTATCGATGAGGCGACGCTGAATAAATACGGCTATAAGTCGATGGAGCAGTTCCGCGACTGGCGATGGTATAAGGGCTTAGGCGGCGGGCCTATAGTTGACCTCGGCTCTCATCAGATTGATATTTATAACTGGTTTCTGGACGCGACGCCGAAAACGGTCGTAGCGACCGGCGGGACGGATTACTACGACAGGGCGACTCACCAGTGGTATGATAACGTAATGGCCGTGTATAGTTACGAGACGAAAAACGGCACGGTCAGGGCGTTTTACCAGACGATTACGACAAACAGCAGCCAGGGCTATTTCGAGGTCTTTATGGGCGACCAGGGGACGCTGGTCATTTCAGAAGCGTCTTACAGAGGACAGGTTTACCGTGAAAAAGCGGCGCCGGCGTGGGATAAATGGGTAAAGCGAGGGCTTGTAATTGCGCCTGCTGAAAAAAAGGAAGAAAAGACAGAAGAGCCGGCGGGCGTTCTGGCTGACGTGCGCGAGTCGCCTAAGCCGGATGAGTATAAACTGGCGGTCGAGATGACCGAGCCGTATCATAAGCCGCATTTGGAGAATTTTTTCGACGCCATACGCGGAAAAGCAAAATTGAATTGCCCCCCTGATGTCGCGTATGAAAGCGCGATAACCGTTTTGAAGGTCAATGAGGCGATAGAGGCCGGCTGCAGTATGGAATTCAAGCCGGAAGAATTTAAGGTCTGATGAAAAAGGGATTGAAGGCGTGAAAAAAGGAATAATCATAAAAGCGATTTTATTGTCGGCAATCCTGGCGACGGCGGGTTTAGCCGTCGAGGATGAAAAGCTGGGCGATGTTACCGATGGCTCCAGGGCGGGCTTTATTCACCTGATACCATTGCTGGCCGAACCACTGCCCGGCAAAGAGCCGGACCAGATTTTCCCGACGGATGAGGTGTTGCTGCCGTTCTCGACGAAGGCGACCTGCGGGGCCTGTCACGATTACAATATCATAAGTTCCGGCTGGCATTTTAACGCGGCGGACCCAAATGTGCCTCCAGGCAGGAACGGGCAGGCCTGGATTTTGGCGGATTCGGCGACGGCGACACAGATTCCTTTATCATACAGGGCGTGGCCCGGGGTGTTTAACCCGGAGCAAATGGGCATAACGCCTATGGAATTTTTGAGTATTTTCGGCAGGCAGATGCCCGGCGGCGGAATAGGCGAGATGCTGGACAAGACCGACAATCCCGAGGAGACGCTCAGGGTCGATATAACGGGAAAGCTTGAGATAAACTGCCTCGCCTGTCACAATATAAGTCCCGCCCAGGATATGGGCAGCGCCGCCGGCTGGGCGGTGCAGATTAACCGGGGAAATTATCGCTGGGCGGCCACGGCTTCGAGTGAGTTCGCTTACGTTACCGGCACAACAGAGGGATTGAGTAATTATGATTTTCGGGCGCCTTATGTGCCCGGCGACTCGAAATTGAGGGCGCCATCCGTAGAATATTACAGGGATTTATTCAAACACAACGAATGGGTTCGGTTCGACGTTTCAAAGGCCATCCCCAACCAGCGATGCTATTTCTGTCATTCAAATATCGATGTCCGCGACGGCAAAACCGAGCCGTGGAAGGCGGATGAGGACGTTCATTTATGCGCCGGCTTGAAATGCGTCGATTGTCATCGCCACGGCTTGGAACATAATATCACACGCGGCTACGCGACCGAGGCGAACGATAATAATAACCCGTTAACGGCGGTTTCGTCCTGCGAGGGATGCCATTTGGAAAAAGGGACATTCAGCTTTTTTGAAACAACAGGCGGAATAAAAAAAGCAGAATGTCCCCCTTACGCCGGTCGATTTACCGCGCCAGTTCCTAAACACGCAGGATTGCCGCCGAGTCATTTTGAGAAGTTAACCTGCACTGCCTGTCATTCAGGACCGTGGCCGGCGGCGAAAACGATTCGAGCCAAGACCGCCAGGGCCCACGCGCTTGGCGTAGCGGGGTCGAACAAGTCCGGCGACGTGCTGCCTCATTTGACGTATCCTGTTTTCGCGAAGGGGCAAGACGGCAAAATCGGGGTATTCAAGGCATTCTGGCCCGCATACTGGGCCGCAATGGCCGGCGATACAGTAACGCCTTTGAACCTGGATACCGTCAAAACGGCGATGTCGAAAGTCATTACGAGAAGCGCGTTGTCGAAAGTCGGGGACTGGCCCGATTTGAAAGAGGAAGACATCGCCAAAATCCTGACTTTACTGGCCGATAAAGTTCGCGGCGCAAAGCCGGTTTATATCACGGGAGGACGGTTATATTCGCTTGAAGGGGCCGGGCAAATCACGTCAGCGGAGCATCCCGTGGCCGAGCCATATATGTGGCCGATTGCCCACGACGTAAGGCCGGCAGCGCAATCGCTTGGCGTTCGTAAATGCGAGGACTGCCATTCGACTGATTCGCCGTTTTTATTCGGGCTTTTGCCGGTTGATTCGCCGTTAAAATCCCTTTCGGCTACAAGCGCTGAAATGATTAAGTTCGAGGATTTGCCGAAACTTTACACAAAGGCGTTTGCGTTCTCGTTTTTATTCAGGCCCTGGCTGAAGATTGTCGCGATTTTGTCTGTATTGCTGATTTTCGGTGTATTGGCGATATCGATATTCGATACTCGATACTCGATGCTCGCTGCCGGCGGGGGAATTTCCCATCGGGCATTGCTCATCGAGAAGCCGCTTTTGCTTTTGTCGTTCCTTTGCTTTTTAGCGCTGGCAGCGACCGGCTTTATACCCGTGTATATTCTGAACGGGTCGATAAGCGGCTGGTGGCTGATGGCCCACGTAACGACGGGCGGGATTTTTGCCGGCTGTATGGCTGTGTTGGCCGTTCTGTGGGCGGACAAAAACCGGCTTGTTAAGTTCAGCGTAAAGCGTATATGCTTCTGGGTTATACTGGTTATGGCGATGTCGCTGATTCTCACCGCGATTTTGAGTATGTTCAATCTCTTCGGGACGTATGGCCAGGAGGTCCTTTTGCTGCTTCACCGTTACAGCGCGATAATCCTCTCGTTGTTCGTGATTATTTATTTTATAACAAGGGAAAAGAGGTAATGGGTAAAGCCGCAGCGTCAATCTCCAGACGCGAGTTTTTGCGAAAAGGTATTGCCGCAGGTGCGGTTTATGCGATGCCTCTGGTTTTGCCGAGTTCGGTATTCGGCGAAAACGCCCCGAGTAACCGTATCACCATCGGTATAATCGGCACGGGCAGCCAGGGCATTCTCAATCTAAGGGGATTTATAAATAAGCCCCTGGCCGAAATCGTTGCGGTTTGCGACGTGGATTTGAGTCATCGTGAGCAGGCCCGCAGGAGGGCCAAACTGCCGGAAGGGTCGTCATATAATGACTTCCGCGAGTTGCTGGCAAGAGACGACATCGACGCCGTGGTCGTCAGCACGCCCGACCACTGGCACGCCCTTATATCGATAACGGCAGCTAAAGCGGGCAAGGACGTATATTGCGAAAAGCCCCTGGCCTACAACGTCGCCGAGGGCAGGGCCCTGTGCGATACGGTGAAGCGATACGGGCGAGTATTACAGACCGGCTCGCATCAGCGTTCGGACAAAAACTTCCGGCTGGCCTGCGAGCTTGTGCGAAACGGCAGGATAGGCAAACTGCGGACAATCAAAGTTGAAATCCCGGAAAACCGCAATCCAAACCCATTGACCTGGAAAGTCGAATCGCCCCCCGCCGGGCTGGACTACAACTTATGGGTAGGCCCTGCCCCTTACAGACCCTATATCGAGCAGGGATGTCATTATAACTGGCATTTCCTTTACGGCTTCGGTTCGGGGCAGTTAACCAACTGGGGCGCTCACATGCTCGATATCGCCCAGTGGGGCAACGACGCGGATATGACGGGACCGGTTGAGGTAAGCGGGACTGCTGAGTTTCCAAAGGAAGGTTTGTTCGAGACGCCATTGAGATATGACCTCGAATATACTTACGCCAACGGAGTCCGGCTGTTGTGCTCGACCGGCAAACCCGACGGCCCCGAGACGCACGTGCGTTTTGAGGGCGACAGGGGCTGGATATTTGTGAGCAGGAACAGGTTCTTCTCGGAACCGCAATCGCTGATTCAGTCAAAAATCAGCCCCAATGAAATTCATCTTTACCGAAGCAGCGACCACCAGCAGAACTTTCTCGATTGCGTCAGGCAAAGGACGCAGCCGGTCGCCGACGCCGAGACGGGTCATCGCTCGGCGACGGTATGCCATATAGGGGGTATAGCGGTCATGCTGGGAAGAAAATTACGGTGGGACACCGTAAAAGAATGCTTTATTTCCGATGACCAGGCGAATAGAATGCTGTCCCGGCCGATGAGGCCGCCGTGGCATTTGTGAGAAAATTTGTGAAATTCGAGGTTTTTAGAGAGGACGAAAAATGACTGAAAAAGAATGGAAAATACTGTTGGACGCCGTAAACGGCAAAGCTTTAGATGAGATGCCGATTGGATTTATTATTGACAGCCCCTGGACTCCCGGCTGGGCCGGTATGACGACTTTGGATTATTTCTCGAGCGAGCAGATGTGGCTGGAGGCCAATTTCAAGGCGATTGAAACGTTCCCCGAGGCGATTTTCCTGCCGGGATTCTGGTCTGAGTTCGGTATGTGCACGGAGCCGTCTGCTTTCGGCACGAAATGTTCGTTTGAGACAAATGCCCTGCCGTTTGCTCACCCGATTATTAACGATATAGCCAACGCGGATAATATCAGCAAGCCCGACCCGACGAAGGACGGCCTGCTGCCGTTTATGCTTAACCGGCTAAAGCACGCTCAGAAGCAAATCGAACGCAAAGGCCACGCCATACGATTCGCAGTTGCTCGCGGGCCGCTTAATATCGCGTCGTTTCTGTTGGGCACAACAGAATTTCTGACGGGTATCAAGATTGACCCCGAAAAGGCAAACCGTTTTCTCGATATGATTACCGATTTTCTCATTGACTGGCTGAACCTCCAGATGGATACCTTCCCGACTATCGACGGGATTTTTGTTCTCGATGATATCGTGGGCTTTTTAGGCGAGCCGGATTTCATCGCTTTTGCGAAGCCGCGTCTGCAGAAAATTTTCAACTGCCGAAAGGTCAATGTCAGGTTTTTCCACAACGACGCCCCCGGGCTGGTTTGCGCGCCGCACCTTGCCGAGGTCGGCATAAACCTTTTCAATTTCAGCCACGAGCACGATATAGCCCAGATGAAAAAGCTTGTCGGCAATAAAGTCGCATTGTTAGGCAATATCCCGCCCAGAGACGTCTTGGGGGCCGGGACGCCGGAACAGGTGGCGCAGTCGGCAAAGGATATGTTAGGCCGGCTTTCCGACAAAAGGGGTATAATCGCCTCCTGCGGCGGGGGAATACCGCAAAACGTCCCGACGGAGAATATCAAGGCGTTTATTGACACCATAAGGAAAAAATAGTAGTATTGCACAACTCGTCGGAAGCGGTATTAAGGCCCTGAAAACCATAAAGAAACAGGCCGCAGCCGGTACCCGTGTAACATTGTAAACCCTTATAGTATTAAGGAGCGAATGAATGGCATTATTGTTAGGTTATGACGTAGGAAGTTCATCGGTGAAGGCGACGTTATTAGACGCCGAAACAGGCAAAGCAACTGCCTCAGCTACTATGCCGGAAAAAGAGCTGGAAATTATGGCGAAAAAACCCGGCTGGGCGGAACAGAATCCGCAGACCTGGTGGGATAATCTCGTTGCCGCGACGCAGAAAATCAAGGCGCAGACAAACTTTAATCCAGGCGACATACGGGGAATCGGTATCTCATATCAAATGCACGGGCTTGTGATTGTTGACAAGAAACACGAGGTTCTCAGGCCTTCGATAATCTGGTGCGACAGCCGGGCCGTTGAAATCGGGAAAAGAGCGCTGAAAAGCATCGGCGAGAAAAAGGCCCTTTCACACCTGCTGAATTCACCGGGTAACTTTACAGCGTCTAAGCTCAAATGGGTCGAAGACAACGAGCCGAAGGTGTTCGCGAAGATTTACAAGATGATGCTGCCGGGCGATTACATCGCTATGAAAATGACCGGCGAAATCAGGACCACACCATCGGGGCTTTCGGAAGGGATTATGTGGGATTTCAAGGAGCAGGGTCTGGCCGACATCGTTATGAAGCAATACCGGATACCGCGGGAATTCATCGGCGAGGTGGTCCCGACGTTTTCAATCCAGGGCAATCTCACCAAAGAGGCGGCAAATACATTGGGATTAAAGGCCGGAACTATTGTTTCATACAGGGCGGGCGACCAGCCGAATAACGCCCTGTCGCTCAATGTTCTTAACCCGGGCGAAATCGCAGCGACGGCGGGCACGTCGGGCGTCGTTTACGGTATTACCGCTGAGGCCAAATACGACGCAAAATCGAGGGTCAATACGTTTGTCCACGTCAATCATACGCCGAAAAAGCCAAGATACGGCGTGCTGCTTTGCGTCAACGGCACGGGCATCCTAAATAGCTGGCTCAAGCACAACACCGGCTCAAACGACTACAAGGAGATGGACGCAATGGCGCAGAATGCACCGGTCGGCTCGGACGGGCTGGCGATTCTGCCCTTCGGAAACGGCGCGGAAAGAACGCTCGAAAACCGCAATATCGGCGCTTCGTTTCACGGCCTGAATTTTAATATGCATAACAGGGCACACCTATTGAGGGCAGCGCAGGAAGGCATTGTATTCGCTCTTAATTACGGCGTCGAAATAATGAGGAAACTCGGCGTCAAGGCCAAAACGGTGCGGGCGGGTCACGCCAATATGTTTTTAAGCCAGCTTTTCGGCGAGGCCTTCGCGACGGTCACCGGCTCGGTTGTCGAGTTGTATAAGACAGACGGTTCACAGGGGGCGGCCCGCGGAGCTGGTATCGGGGCCGGCGTTTACAGGGGGCCGGAAGACGCCTTTGTGGGTCTTGCGCCCGTGAAAACAGTAGAACCGAACAAAAAATTATCATCGGCGTACGCTGATGCGTATAAAAACTGGGAAAAAGCCCTTAAAAAACAATTATCTTAACGGGCATTAACGAAACAGAAACTTAGAACAAGGAGAAAATGAAATGGCGGACAAATCTTTGCACAGTATTTGCAGATGGACATTCAATCCGGGCAAAGGCGGCTTTGTGCCCGGCGATATGCGGCCTGAGTGGGGCGGCAAATTCGGCACGCCCGAAATGATAAAACTGGTTGCCGACAAGATTAGGCCGCGAATGCCGGGTAACGTCGAACTGGGTATCGAGATGCATTATGACGCGGAAGTCGATGACAAGAACGCCGCCGCTGTTTGTGATGCGCTGGTGAGCAATAAGTTATATTTGGCAATGATAACGCCGGGCGCTCATGCTCACTTTGCTTACGGCGGTATCGCTTCGCTCGACGCAAACGAGAGAAAGGCCGCTGAGGCGTTGGGCACAAAGACGGTTGATTTGGCATACGGGACGCTGAAGAAGGCGTGGCACCCGGATGCCGCAAAAGCGCCGGCGTTTGTTATCTGGAACGGCTCGTTCGGATACGATATCGCGACGATTGGTGTCCGGCAGATGTATCAAAACCTCAAGGAAAGCGTGGCCGGCCTGTGCAAATACGAGCAGCAAAAAGGCGGCGACCTTCGCATCGGTTTCGAGCCGAAGCCAAACGAAGGACACCCCGCGATGCTTATCCCGACGGTGGCAAGCGCTATTGTGTTCTGGAGGAAAATCGAGAAGGAATTCGGCGTCTCGCTGAAGAACAAGGGCGTCAACAAGGAATTCGGCCATTCGGAAATGATTGGGCTTGACCACGTTTACGACAGCGTCGAGGAATTAGACAACGATATGATGGTGCATATGCACCTCAACAGCCAGGGCTACAACGACGGGATTATCTTAGGCGGGCCGGGCAAATACGATATCGACCACGGCACGAGAATAAACGGTATGAATATAGCCATAGCGGGACTTATTCAGCAGGCAGGTTACGCACGCTGGAAAGGCCACGATATGCAGACCCGCGCTTATGACAACGCCGAGCAGGGTATCGACAGGGTCGTCCGAAGCGTCCTGAGCTGGGAGGCCTGCGAAAAGGCCGCCGCCGCCCTGGATACAAAGGCCCTGATGGCTGCCCTTGCCGATCGCGAGACCGCCAAGGCCGAGGATATGATGCGTGCCGCGGTTGTCGCCGCTCAGAAAAATTTCGACGAAATGTATAAATAAGGAGAGGAGGTGCAACATGAGATTTGCACGTAGACGTAAACCGGGCTTTTGGAGTAGACTTCGTCGGAAATTTCGATGGCCAAGACGAGTAGTCATTACGACGTCAAGACGAACTGAAGTTATTCTCGATGCTAATCGAAAATCTGATGGGAAACACTCACGGAGGCCACGAAAGCATAAGTAAATGTTTCAAAAAAAGGTTTTCGTAATTGTGAATACTGTTCTGATGGTTGTTCTGGGGTTTGTTTTGTTGGCTGGCTCCTGTAAAAAGAGCCCGACGCAGACAAAACAGCCCCAGGCAACCGCGGCGCCGAAAGTAGAAACCACTGAAACCAAACCGGCGGTTACGCCGGACGTTAACAAAGCCGAAACACCATTACCCCTTGCCGGTTCGGAGCCGATACCAATTGTGCTGCCCAAGCCGATGTTCATAGGCACGCCTGAGCGGTTTGACGGCGTAACAAATCTCGAAAAACCCCTGGGTAAACCCCGTGAGCCGTTTTACGCGCCGAAGGGAACGACAAACGTTGCATTGCACAAGCCGGTAACAAGTTCAGATGAGCAGCCCATCATTGGTGAAATCGCTATGCTCACCGACGGCGATAAAGAGGCGTCCGACGGCAGTTTCGTGGAATTAGGACCGGGCGGCCAGCATATAATGATTGACCTCGGCAGCCCGCATAATATTTTCGCAATACTTATCTGGCATTATCACAAGCAGGCCCGCGTTTATAAGGACGTTGTCGTTCAAGTTGCCGACGACGCCGATTTTCTCACCAATGTGCGCACGCTTTTCAATAACGATAACGACAATTCCTCCGGCTACGGCGTCGGGCACAATTTAAGTTACGTCGAGACCGCCGAGGGGAAACTTATTGACGCCAAAGGCGTTGTTGGCCGCTACGTTCGGTGTTTCAGCAACGGCAATTCAAGCAACGACCTTAATAATTATATCGAGGTCGAGGTTTACGGCATGCCTGTGGTGAGCTTGTTGAATCCACCCGCCAAATGAAATGGCCGCTAAAATTCTGGCTCGCGGTTTTGGTTATCATTCTTGTCGCCGGTATTTTGCGCCTCTGGCGTTTAGACAATCGCCCGATGCACGGCGACGAGGCCATCCACGCTTATAAATTCGGTCGGCTTCTCGAACGAAACGAATACCGTTACGACCCCGGCGACTTTCACGGGCCGACGCTCAATTATTTTACGCTCATTCCCGCCTTGCTTTCAGGCAAAGGCATTTACGCCTCGCTTACCGAATCGACTATGCGCATTGTGCCCGTCGTGTTTGGTTTATTGCTGGTCGTAATGCCTTTGTTGCTTGTAGGCGGTTTGGGCAGACCCGTTTCGTTGATTGCCGCCGGCTTAACTGCGATTTCACCGGCGTTTGTTTTTTACAGCCGGTATTACATTCAGGAAATGCTGCTCGTCTGTTTTACATTCGGCGTAATGTGCACCGGCTACAAATACGTTCGAAGCCGCAAATTGATATGGGCTTTATCAGCGGGGCTTTTCGCCGGCCTTTGCCACGCCACAAAAGAAACCTGCATAATCGCCTTCGGCTCAATGCTTGTCGCTTTGTTGGCACGCAGGTATATATTTACCGCCGAGCACGCCGAGACCGATGAGAAAGAAAACAGATTGAAATCCGCGTTCTCCGCTGTCTCTGCGGTGCATTTGGCTGTGGCTGTTGTTTTGGCCTTTTGCGTTTCGGCTCTTTTTTATTCGTCGTTTTTAACTAATCCTGATGGTGTTCTGGATTCTTTCAGGGCTTATGCGGCATTTTTCAGCAGGGCCGGCGCTAATCAGCATCATATTGAGCCCTGGTACTATTATCTCCGGACACTAATTTTTTCGAAATCTGAAATGGGGCCGCCCTGGACGGAGGGATTTGTAGTGATTTTAGCTGGTATAGGCGGAGTTCTTATTATTGCGCGAAAGGGCCTGGGCAATCTCGACAGACGCCTGCTCGATTTCCTGCTTTTTTATACGGCCGTTATGCTCGTTGTTTATTCAGCGATACCGTATAAAACGCCGTGGTGCCTGCTCGGCTTTTATCACGGTATGATTTTGCTTGGGGCGGTCGGCGTTGTTGCGATAATAGGACTAATTGAGCGAATGCTGGCTCGTTTGGTCGTAGGGGCTTTTTTTGTGCTTGTTGCCGTTGACCTTGCGACGCAGGCGTTCACGGCAAGTTTTATTTCCTATACAGACCCTTCCAGTCCTTACGTTTATTCCCAGCCGACAAAAGACGTGGTTAAAATTGCCGAGCGAATCAAGAATGTCTTACCGCCTGACTCGACAGGGTTTGAGCCGGTATGGGTGGTTTGTCCCGGCGGGGATTACTGGCCGCTGCCCTGGTATCTTCGCGGGTTCAAAAACGTTGGCTGGTGGAACGACGTAAATGAAATTACACAACCCGCGCCGGTTGTAATCGCATCAGCCGAATTGGAAGACCGGCTGATAAACAGGTTGTATGAAATTTCACCGGCCGGCGAGAAGAATCTTTATGTTCCTTTGTTTGAAACCTATATCGAGCTTCGTCCCGGCGTCGAAATTCGCGGCTATATTACGAAAGACCTCAGCGATAAGCTGCTGGAATCGAATAATGAACGCTGACATCCGAAGCATCGAAAATCTGCGCAAGTTCGGGCACGACGCAATGTCGGCGACTTTCGAGGCGTTCATAATTCACGCAGACGGCTTATATGCCGAACAGGCCGCACAGGCGGCGTTCGAGGCGCTTGACCGAATCGAAAGCAATCTGAGCCGATTCATCGAAAACAGCGACGTATCGCGCATCAATTCCATCGGCAAAGGTCGCCCTCTTCAAATCGGGCTATCGACTTTCGAGTGTCTGCAAAGCGGTGTCGAGATGTTCAGACAGACAAACGGCGCGTTCGATATTGCGTTCGGTTCTTTGCACAGGGGCAGTAATCTGCTGAAGCTCAATGAAGCAGAGCACATTATAGAATTACGGGCCGACGGCGTTAAAATCGACCTTGGCGCAATCGGCAAGGGCTACGCCGCGGACAAAATGAGACAGGTTCTTGTCGAGTGGGGTATTACAACCGCTTTTATATCAGCAGGGCAGAGCACGGTTCTTGCGATTGGCAAACCGCCGGGCTTGCTGGGCTGGCCGATAACGATTTCAAACCCGGCCGATAACCGTGTTTTGGCGAAGATTCATTTGGCTGATATTGCGTTAAGCGCATCTGGTTTGCAAAAGGGAAAGCACATAATCAACCCCCGTTCGGGAAGGCCCGCAAACGGTAAATCGGCTGGCTGGGCAACGGCGAAGACGGCAGCCGAGGCCGATGCGTTATCGACCGCTTTTATGGTGATGCCCCTTGATGAGGTTCGTTCCTTTTGTGCGGCCAATGCAGATACTTCCGCGATAATTATCCCGAAAGACAAAGAGAGAAATTTGCTGCGGTTCGGACGATGGGACAACGCCGAATTTTACCGTTAGCTTGCCTGGAAGCGGAGTTTGGCCTGGCCAATCAGGTAGAAACTGCCGGTGATGCAGATGAGGTCTTCTTTGCCTACGGCGCTGCGTGCCAGGCGAAGGGCTTCCGGCAGGTTCAAAGCGCTTTGGCACATTTTGTTTGATATGGCTATATATTGGTCGGCCAGCTCATCGGGTGATGCCGCCCTGACGGAATTGCTGCGTGTAAATATGACCTTATCGGCCCCAAACTGAAGCTCGCGGAGCATTCCTTTAATGTCCTTGTCCTCGTTACAGCCGAATATCACAATCATCGAATCGTATGGAATGCTTTGCCCGATTGCGTGCATAAGCGCCCGGATACTCGCTGCGTTGTGGGCCGCGTCGATAAGGATACGCGGGTCCTCACATATCATCTCCATCCGGCCGTCCAGTTTGACCTGTGAGAGTCCCTTGGCCGCCTTTTCGTTGTCAATCGTGTAGCCGACTGTTTTGAGCTTGTCCAGCATTGCAAGCGCGAGACCGCAGTTGATTGCCTGGTGTATGCCGTGAAGCGGGACGCGCAGATGCTCGAATTTGCTTGTCGGCGTAGTCAGGCATACGCGGTTATGCGGTCCGTGCTCGGGCGAGGTTTCAAACCTGTGTGAAAAGTCGATATCCACGCCTGTTATGCTAATATGCGCTTTGACCGCCGCGGCGCGGGTCTTGAGGACCTGCAAGGCGTCGGGGTCCTGCTGCACAGTAATAATCGGCACGCCCGGCTTGAAGATTCCGGCCTTCTCCCCGGCTATTTCGGCGATTGTGGACCCCAGTTGCTTTTGATGGTCGATGCTCAAGCTGGTAATTCCCACCAGCTTGGGTTTGATTACGTTGGTGCTGTCGAGGCGTCCGCCCAGGCCGGTTTCTACAACCGCAACGTCGGCTTTTGTATCGGCGAAGTGCATAAAAGAAATGGCCGTCATTATCTCGAAAAACGTCGGGCATCGTTCTTTCGCCATCTTTTCGACCGGCTTATACACCCGGTTAATGAGGCCGAGCATCGCCGATTTGGTTATCATTTCAGAGTTGATTCTGATTCGTTCGTGCAGGTCAACGACGTGCGGAGATGTATAGAGGCCGACTTTGTAGCCGTTGGCTTCGAGCATCTTTGCAAGCATAGTTGCCGTGCTGCCTTTACCTTTTGTGCCGGCTATATGGATTGTATCGAATTTATTGTGTGGATTGCCGACCAGCGAAAGCAGCCGCTCCATCCTCTTAAGGTCGAAGGTATCGACGTTATACCGAAGGTGTTTTTCCTGCTCATAGTCGGTCTTGGTATAGAGATACTTTATCGCCTCGTCGTATGACTTGAAGGGCTTTTTTGATGTAACTACAGCCGGCCGGGACACACTACGACCGCCTGACTGTTTCTTCCGAGTTTTAGAAACAAGTTTAACCATAAAAAACCAAGTATATCACAATGAATATTACGTTGCAATCCCTTATAGCCACTAATCCCGATTTTGGGTGTTTTTTTCTGATTATAAACTAACGTAAGAGTTTGTAATAAAGAGAGTTACGTTTATGCGCACATTGTTCTTCTTTTATTTCAGAGCCGGATTGGTATTAGAATAGCTGAATATGTAATTATAAATGCTAATAGCAGGGCTCTTTGGAAATATAAAAAACCTTGTATTTACGTAATTCAGGTTTGTTTGTTCGTTGAACGGGGTAATTCGGCCGGCCTGGTATATTCCGGACCAAAATCGGCGTTTGAAATCGTCCTGATTGACAAGAGGGCCGGTGATGAAAGATAATCCGGTCTTATGGAATGGTTCGTTTATATCGCATGGCTATTGATACTTTCGCAGGCGTTTTTCTCTCTGATGGTGTTTAATAACTACCGTTACGCCCTTGAGAAATATAATAGTAATAAGCGCCGATACAAACCCCGCGTCGCGCTGATTATTCCCTGTAAGAACATCGATACCAATTTTGAACAGAATATCTCGTCGTTTTACAGGCAGGACTACGATGATTATTTGTTGTGGTTTGTGGTCGGCGACTCGCGCGACCCGGCATACGACAAGCTGTGTAAAATCAAGGAGCGTTTGGCCGGTCAGACAAAAGCCAAAGATGTTCAGGTGCTCATATCCGGCGCCGGTCAGGCCTGTAGTCAGAAAATCCACAACCTTCTTTACGCCTCTCAAAAGATTCCCGGCGACGTTGAGGCGCTGGCCTTCGCCGATTCAGATATTTTCGTAAAGCCCGCCTGGCTTGGCCGCTTAGTCCAGCGGCTTCGGCTCGAAAAAACCGGTGCGACTACCGGCTATCGCTGGTATGTGCCTGAAAAGAACAATTTTGCAACGCTCGCGCTGGTTGCCATAAACGCCAAAATCGCTCAGCTTATGGGCAATACCATTTTCAACCAGGCCTGGGGCGGCTCGATGGCAATCAGGGTCAAGATGTTCAGGGAGCTGGGATTAGACAAAATCTGGCAAAAGGCGGTCAGCGATGATTTATCGCTGGGCTGCGCGGTGAAGGGCGCGGGCAGGAAAGTGGAATTTGTCCCTGGCTGTCTTGTCGCCACACGTGAATCGACTACCTGGGCCAAGCTTTTCGAGTTCGGCAGGCGGCAATTCATAATCACTAAAGTGGCCGCGCCGAAAACCTGGCTTTTAGGACTTTTTAGCAGTGTTTATTCGTTGGCAGGACTTTGGGGTATGGCGGCTTTGTCAATCTACGCGGCTGTAAATAGTAAGCCGCACGTCCGGCTTTTTGTAGCGGTGGCGACTATATTTTTAATAATGCAGTTCGCAAGAGCAATACTTCGGCAAAGTATGGCCTGCAAGCTCTTCGCTGAGGATTGGTCAAACCTCAGGGTCGCAGCCATCGTCGATATAGCGTTCTTTTGGCTGTGGTCCTGGCTTATGCTTATTCTAATTTTGTCATCCATTTTCGGCAGGACAATAACCTGGTGTGGCATCCGTTATAAGCTACTCGGCCCGACCGAAACAATCGTGCTCAAGTCGTAAACGTTTAATCGGATTGTTCTATTTTATCAATGTCGTTTTCGGGATGGCCGACAAGATAAACCCTGTTTTTGCCGCTGCGTTTGGCGTCGAGCAATGCCTGGTCGGCGCTGGCCAAAAGCTCCTGGGCGGTGGAGCCGTCTCTGTCAAAGCTGGCCAGGCCGCCGCTTACGGTAAGAACCGTGCTGTTCTTTGCGCCGGGCAGGTGCAGGTCGGCCTTTTCAAGCTCTTTGCGGAATCGCCTGGCGATGAGTATCGCCTCCTTGGGATGCTCGGCAAAGGAGCGTCTTTCATTGCCTACGACAGGGGGGTTGATTCGCGGCTCACCCCAGAAAATAACGGCGAACTCGTCGCCGCCTATTCTTCCGACAACGTCGTGCTTCCGGCAGCATCGGCGAATCAGAATCGCCGCCTGTTTCAATACCTCATCTCCCGCCGCGTGGCCGTAAACGTCGTTATAATGTTTCAGGTCGTCTATATCGAAAATCAGCACTGTTACCCGTCCGTTTTCTTTCTTCGCTCGTTCGATAATCTGCCGGGCGAACTCGAATATATATCTCCTGTTTTTCACCCCCGTTAAATCGTCCTCGGTCGCAAGTTTTTCGAGCCGGTGTATTTTTGTGAGCAGCGTGGTATTGGGAGCCGGAAATTGCTGAAAATCGACTGCCTGTTTTTCCGAAATGAGGTCCTGACGGAATTTATCGAATCCGACGGGGCATATTATATAGTCATCCGCCAAAGCCGAACCATTGCCCGCTGAGTCAATAAGTCCTCTTGCCGTCGGCTCTTCGAACATTCGCGCCAAAAGCACGATTCGGGCGTTTGTTTTTTTTCGCAGGGTTGCCAGTCCCGTCCGCAGGTTTTTTGAGGCGTCGGCCATCACGACGGCTACGGTCTCGAAATGGTATTTCCCGGCCGCCTCTATACCGTCCGATATTTTTGCACAGACCTTTATATTCGGATTCTCGGTATATACCGACGAAAACGCGTCTTTGAGATTACCTATCAGTAGTATTTCACCCTCGCCAGCCATAATCTTTGCCATTTCTCTTGTATTCTTTCGCCCTCCATAGCCGCTATCTGATACAACCACCGCATTATAGCAAAATCGGTTAAAAAGTCAAACACGGCGGTTTTTCACAAGGGAAATGTCTTTTTGAATCTCAATAAGTGTGTAAGGATATGTTTTTTTGTTAAAAATATGAGGTTAGTCGTTAGTCGGCGGCCGGCAAACTGGCGAGATTCTTCCTGACCTGATGGACGCAAAAGCTGCTGGGATACATTCTGATAAAATTATTGAGCGTCGCCCGTGCGTCGGCCAGATACTGTTTTTTCCTCTCCGCGTTGGTTTCGTCCTGCTGACGCCAAAAATGGATTTTCAGCAGGGCAAGCTCATACAACGCCAGGCAGCCGGCATCGGTGTTGGCGTATTGATTGTGTAATTCAGACAGTCGTTCGGCCCGGCGCTGCTCGTCGGCTATCAGTTTGACCTGTGCCAGAAGGATATTATCCCGCAGCGGGTCGCTTTTGCCCATTTCCGAAAGCAACTGGTCAAGCTGGCCGGCGTATCCGGGATTGTTCGTGTTGAGCATAACAAAACGAGCCAGCCGATTCGCCGAATCGGGCCTGTCCGTGCGGTTATCTGCGCTGATGAGCGTGCGCAACTGGTTGAGTTTTCTTTGAAGGTCGGTCAGCTTGGAGACGGTCATCACCGTATCAGGCGGGGGGGCGAATATGCTGAAAAGCGACTCCTCGGGTAGCTGTTGCTTTTCGATATTTTTCAATCGCTCACCGAGCAGCATAAGGGCGTCGGCGATAATCGCGTCGGCCTCTTCGAATTTGCCCTGGCCGGCCCAGTGCATCGCTATGCGCCAGCGCGCTTCGAGCGATTCAGGGCTTGTGCTGAACTCTGTGTAGAGCCGATACCAGATTAATCGTGAGCGGTCGAAGGGGTAATCGCTGTAAAAATGAAGAATTTCCTTCTCGTCGAAGATGCGGTAATCCGGGGCGTATTCGCTCAAAAGCGCTTTATAATACAGGGCAATCGGCATTCGTTTGCTTTTTGGACGGCCGGTTATGAACAAATCACATTGTCTGAAAAGCCATTCTCTTTTTTCCTGGTAGCGAAGTTGTTCGGGAACGGCAAACCAGGTCGGCCAGCGGTCGTGAACAAGCTGTGCCTTGATTTCTGCTTTTAGCTCTTTTCGCAGCGCTATCGACTCCGTAGGGTAGAAAAAACCGCTTAAATATTTGACGACACCGGGATTTCGAATTGTCTGGTCAAGCGTTTTTTCGATGCTGTGGTCGTGGAATTCTGAAATCTGCTCCGGATTGTTGCGGGCGACGTAAAGCTGGTAATCCAGCTCATCGAAGCCAATCAAAAAAGAAAAAATCAGAAACGCCAGGACCAGCGTGATTGTCGTGGAAAGCCAAATCATCCCCGGTCTATAGCGTGTAAAATGACCGATTCCAATCACGAAGCCGGCCATCCCAAGACCTATGAGCCAGCCGGCAATCCAGGGCGTAAATGAAAAACCCCATTTAATCGGCTCAACGCCTTTGGCCCCCCCGTAAAAGAACCAGTATAAAAGCTGCGGAAGCATACACAGCAATATGGAGGCAAAACGGGAACGAAACCGTAACGGCCGGCACGCGACTGCGATACAGCTTATCAACAGGCAAACGGCAAAGGCCGGCAAATCCGCGAGAAAGAATACGGCCAGTATCATCGGCACGCTGTAAATGAAACTCAAAAGCTGGCTTGTCAGCACCGGCACGACCGCCAGGGTCGCCATAAGCAGCGAAACCACAACAATCTGCCAGGGATATTCAAAAATGCTCACCCCCGTCAACAATAGCTGGCCAATACGCCAGTGCCTCGAAGAGGTCGCCAATTCGAGATTGAACGAAAAACCCGAGCCGGTAAGGATTTTCGTCCAGAACAGGCAAACACCGGTAAAGGAAATCACCGTCAGCAGCCAGAAGGTGATGACGTGGGCGTGGCTGTAATGCAGCGTCGGCCCCACAGCCAGAAACGACTTGCTGGTTGTTATCTGCGTTTTTTCGCCGCCGTTATCGTTCGGCATAACTCCTGTCCCAAAGCCATCTCATCATTTTCCGTGCACCTTAATATCCTCCATAAGCTGATTGCACATTAAACCATTTAATATACTCTTTGTAAACCCCTAATTATGGGGCAGGGAAGACAGGTCGTGTCTTTAACCTGCTCCAGAGTAACAAGAAAATTACACTGCTTATTCCTGGTCAAAGAATTGCTTGCAGGGAACGAAAATGTCGTATAGATTAGTTTAGACGGGCGGTGTAGCTCAGCTGGTTAGAGCATGGGATTCATAAGCCCAGGGTCGTCGGTTCGACTCCGACCGCCGCCAGTAAGGGTATCCTTTATTCGGACAATTTTGAGGGTTCGTTCCAGCGTCCTATAATACGGATGCGTTTTTCACGATTATTTCAGAAACATTTTTGTTTTAGAGGAATTTGGTTATTACTTTTTAAGAAGCTTAAAGTTTCTAACATCGAGGTCTATAAATGCCGATTGGTATGATGGAACAAAGGTATGCCGGAAAAGGCGGATAAAAAACAGATGGAAAGTCGAATAGGGAGCTGAGTATGTTTTCGGATAAAAAGATAATATTTGTATTTGAATACATCATAGGGTTCACGCTTCTGATAGTTGCACTGCCGTTTATTGTCTCTCCACAACCGGTCTGGAGTAACGCCCATTGGTGGGCGTATCTGCTCTTTCTCATCAATTCCGCCTTTATGTTCATAGGCTGCGGCAGCGAGATGAAGCGTCGAATAGAAATGTCTGCGCGCATTGAAAAGCTTGAAAAAATGCTCGGGGAACAAAATGGAGCCCAAAATCAGCCCGAGAGCCAGCCAAGCCAGAAGCGAGCTCCCAGCGAGCAGCTTGTCGGCTCAGCAAATTAAAACTATTAACATTATCGTTTAGTCAAAATTCAAGACAGCCGGCAAAAATGTTGCCGGCTGTCTTTTTTATCCTCGTAAACATCGAGATATTGACCCTCCTGCGGTTTTTGTTATACTGAAATCGAAAATAAAAACCGCCCCCATCGTCTAGCGGCCCAGGATACCGGGTTCTCATCCCGGCGACAGGGGTTCGAGTCCCCTTGGGGGTAATTTTTATTTTCGCACAATGTCGCAAACTCTCGCTTGGTTTCGTAACCACAAGGATTTACAACAATCGCTTGCGACTCGGTGCGATTCATTGCAACGGGTGTCTGCACCGGATTATGCACCGTTTTTTGCACCCGACTTTCGGCATCGCTTATCAGTGATAGCTTGGCCGCTTCCTGAATGTCCGCTTCGGTGACTTGTGCGTAATGCTGCATTGCAATCTCTGGACTGTTACCTATCCATTTACAGACGGCCTTGACGTTGCCGTGAGTCATTTTGAACAGCTCGGTTTCCCGGGTGCTCCTGAGATTCTGAAATATCTTCGGCCAAACCTCAAGCCCAGCTCTGCGGATAATTTTCGACATGCTTGTCCGTAAATTTACCGATTTGTCCCTATAACGAGTGATACAATAAACGTCCCCCGCCTCGGCCTTGTCAAAGGCATCTTGAAACAACGGCCTCAGCTCAGGAAACATCGGGACCGTTCTGATGCCGCTATCGGCATGATGTTCTGTTTTACAGGCGTGAACGGTAAAGCGGTCATGCTCAAAATCCACGTCCTGCCATTCGAGCCGAAGGACCTCACTGGGGCAACGCAGGCCGCCCCACCTTGTCAGGCCAAATATGAGCCGCCATTGAGCATCCGGGCAAGCATCGAGGACCTTCAAAGCCATTTCCTGCCCCACGTAAAAGAACCTTGCCGGGTTGGCCCTGACTGCTATCGGCTGCCCCGCGAACGGATTCTTATCCAGACGGCCGGCGTCAATCGCGGCCTTAAAAAACTGTCTGGATAGACCTATCAATCTCCGCACGGTATTCTCTGAGAGCTGGTCCGATTTCAAATAAACCCTGAAATCTTTTGCCTGTTGAACCGTGACGTCCTCGATGTTTTGCCCCCTGAAAAAAGCTGAGAGCTTATTCGCGGCGTTCTGCCACTTGCCCGTCGTAATTGCCTTGACGTCGGGACGGCTTTGAATATACCGGCTCACCCATTCAGCAACCGTGATGCTCGGGCCGCTTTTTTTCGACTCGATAATTTTGAGGACCGTCAGGCGTTTTCTAAGGCCGTCGGCTATGCCTATCAGCCATTCCTGCACCGCGGGTGATACTATGGCACCCGTGTTTTTGCATTTGATAACGCTTTCGATATTGAGCTTAGCGGCCTCGGCCTGGCTCTTGGTTACATAACCCAAGCTGATTTTCGGCCGTGCCTCGTTTTCACCCGGGCTAAGCTGGATTAGATATCGAATCCCGCTATCTGTTTTTTGTCTAATTACGCTTGCCATTTACACACCGCCCTTGTTCACATGCTTTCACTTGAGTAATCATAGCCCTGATTTCGTCCGTTGTTTTGTTATCGAGGAGGGCCGTCCATTCGTTGCAGAGCCGTTCTTCCTCTCTCTCTTTATTGCATTCAATCTCAAATTCAGGCAGGTCCTTGTATATGGCCTCGATGATACGGCCGTGAAGCCCAGCCGGATATTTGGCGAATTCTGCTTTTGCAAATTTCAGGTCTATGTTTAGATTTTCTTGGTCGATACCCTCGCAAGGGTGATTAGTGGTCTTATGTTCTAAGGCATATAAAAGCCAGCGAACCACCTTGGGCGAAAACGTAAATAGAACAGGATTTTCGATTTTCTTAGCCGCTGCTATGACGTCTTTTTGAACAAGGGCGTCAATCTCTTGTTGTGTGAATCCCCAAGCTCCTAAATCCTCTGCGTAAAACGTTCTTTTATTGCTCCTCATAAATCACCCCAAATAGAAGCGGCCGGTCGTTGTTAGAACCTCAAGATACGAGGAACGGCTGCCCCTTACGGACAAACCACGCCCGGCCATAAATGTTCGGTGGAATTGCATCTTAAGGTTCTAACACTTAAAGTATAACAAATTTTCACCCGTTCACCAAATTTTATTGAATAATCACGTCCTGTAAAACGGTCGGCTTCCCTGCCAGAACCCCAAAATACGCACAAAATACCGCCTGTAATCGAAAAAGTCCGCGTCAACTGCCCCGTATACCCCTTCGTTGCAATAATGCAAGGAACGGATTAGATTCTTCCTCTTCACTGACCGATAGCCGTGAACGCGAGCTCGGGCTTAAGCCGAACTGAATGGCAAGCTCTTTTAGATTGCTCAATGCTTTGTTTCGAGATGCTAAAAGTGGATTATAAATCTTGTTACCGCTTACCGTGGTAATGGTAAGGTCTTTGAGCTTGACCTTTTTACAGAGCTCAACGTAAACGCCCCATTCGAAACAGTAGGCCGCGAGCAGTGACCTATCCCATTCAGTCAAACATTTCATCTTGGCAAGTAGCGGGGCGACACGCTCCCACTCCGCAGCGGCTTCACCCTTAAGAAATTTCGGCATCGACGGAATAGCAATGGCTGGCATCGGTTCGTCTGTTGCACGTCTATCCTCACGGAAAGTTCCGTGTATTTTAAGCAGTGTTGTTGGCTTTCTCGGCCTACCCATTATTGTCCTTTTTCACCTTTACCCCCCCCCTGTCGAATTTTGACAAAAAAAAGAGCGAGCTGGGACGCGGTCTACAAATTCTCGGACTGTAGGGATTATGTCCCCCCCTGCCTATGCACATTAAAGACAACGAACATATACAATTATCTTTAATCATACGCGACCGAATCCCCCATCTTGTTTAGCAGTTTTAATATCATGGTGACGTTTACATAAGCCCTGCCAATTGTTCTTATTCCAAAACAATTCACGATTACCTTTATGGGGAATGATGTGGTCAACAACCACTGCCTGCTCAGTGCGGCCTTCGGACGCACACTCAACACACAGTGGGTTCTTAATCAGGTATGCAATGCGTGCCTTACGCCAGCGATAGTTATAACCACGCTCACAAGCACTATCACGAGTAACAACTGGACTGTGCCTTTGCCCTTCCCTCAACTCAGTGAACGTCTTGGGCCTTACTGCCACGCTTGCGTTTGTTGTTGTTTGCTCTAATGCGTTCATAATACTCAAGCTCACCTATCTCTGGTATGCTAAGTAACTGGCACCGCTTGACCTTTTGCAATAGATACAAGTGCCTCTGTTTCTTAGCTAACTCAACAACATCCGGCTCTCTTTTTCGCATCGTCGCCCCATCGCTTTATAACATTGTGAGGGCTACTTAAGCTTTATCATTGCCTTTTCGCCCTCACTCTGTTTAAGAGAGGATTTTACCCTGCCAATGACTACAAGTCCTGACAGGTCAGAATGAAACTGTTAGCTATCAATGAAGTTTTAGTTGCCGTGGCATACCAAATCCCTCAAGGATAACTCAGACCATTTTAGGTCCGTGCCTGTATCTTCACACACCAGCCACACGTGTCACCGTTCTTTGGCGTGAACGTGCTGCTCAATGCCGGCTCACCATCAAACCTTGCCTTGCCTCTGAATGTTGTCTTATCCTGATTGAATTTGAAATGCGGACTTGCATCCAAGACCAATTGCTGCCTGTCACCAAGAACATACAGCAGCGGGTCGATTAGGATAAGATCCCCTGCATCGCCCAATACCGGCAAGTGCTCCGAGAAATGTAACGGCCGGCCGAGGATGCTTGTCGCGGGTTGGCCAGCGATGCCGCTGTTGTTGATTTGCAGCAGGGGCACAAAGCTTCCACCCACGTTCTCGGTGCCGGCGACGTTCTTGATTATCAACTTCAATGCTGCCAGCTCAGGGAAGCACGTCTGATTCGCCATCCAGATAGCCCGACTATGACTACCAGGCAACAACCTGGCCCACATCTTGAGGATATTCTCGGTCATAATCGTGTCCGCTGCCTGCCCCGTTTCCTTGTTAATCTGCAACGTCGCAGCCGCATTGAGAGCACCCTTTGGCATTCCAACTCCCGTGCCGGTAATAATCTTGTTCTCGATATACCAACGGAGCGAGTTGTTGAATATTTCGCTGAGCCGATTTCTCATAAACGGAGCACTATCAGCCAGCCATTCGTTCGAGGCATAGAACAAACAGGCGGATTTATATGCCTCAAGCTGAATGGCTCGAAGCTCAACATCGGTTTCGGGAATGTCCCCATTTTCGCTAACCTGTGACCACGCGATGCCGAACGGTGCAACGGCGTGGCTGTTATTTTGCAGGCCTGGGGCAGTCATCTTATCACTGGTCATCGGGACCTTATCGCACAGGTTCAACAGCACAATGCCGTTTTCCCCCGCAGGGCCGTTATCGAAAGCCCTCTGCACAAACTGCGTCGGCACCGCGAACCCACCTGTATCCGAATTGGATACCGCGGCAACCTGCAATTTCCTCAAGCGGTCATCAAATCCTTCACCACGTGACTTGCGGTAAAGGGCCTGCATGAACTCACCTGCATTCTCAAAGCCGCCGTTATCCACCTTGCCTTTTTTGCCCTTCGGTGGTGCTGCTAAACCGATACCGATATCCTGGCTTTCATCGCCGTCATCAGCTACATCGAGTTGACGTTGCTTTTCGAGGAATTCTTTACGCTTGACAATTTCATTTTCAAGCCGCTCGACCTCGGCAAGCTCCACGTCAGACAAACTGCGTGTATCTTCAATTTTGCTCAAGTCATATAATTTTTTACGCATACCTGCTAAAATCTTCATAATAAAGCTCCTTTTGATAAAGTATTATTTCTGTTTCCTTGAAGCTTTAGCCGCCGTGGCGTGCAAAATACTTCATCACAATAAACTAACCACAAAAAAATCAGAGCAAAACCGCCGTGGCGTGAATCACTCTGTTTTGTAATCACCTTTTTCAATTTTTTCCTCTGTTCTTTTCAAAGCTTCCCGACAACTATTAGTCCATTCTGACAGGTAATCAATGGTGATTTCATGCTCTCCATCATTCAATAGGCGGATAGAATCCTCGAAATCTGCTATAAACAATTCAAGCTGGGATTTTACCCCCAAGAGATTGTCCAGAGTCCCGAGTTCGAGTCCATGAGTTTTTTGCAGGGCATTAGCGAATTGCACTTCAAGAGTGCTTGTGGTTCTGCAAAGCTCGTTAAATTCTTTTTGAAAATCGTCCACAATTATTTCCTAATCGCTTTGGTTTTCAGGTCACCCCACCAAACCACGTTTGGCCCTTTGATACGTCTGGTGCCGAACAAGACAGGGACCTCGACGCCTTCGTCTGCAGTCGGAACATCGATATCCTTAGACGGGTCCTGATTGTAATTCTTTGGGTCCTTAGACATCAAAGCTGAAATGCCATAGCTGAGAGCTGCCATTATTGCGATGTTTATTATAATCCATATCATTGATAACCCTTTCTTTCTGTATGTTAATTCAGCATACCTTTTACGATACCCTTGTTTCTGCTCAGCACGTTTAAGATTTTCTTTTCGCCATCAGGCGTCCCTATCGCATCAATCATTTGCTTTTTATCATACACGTTTATAATCTTGACATTGACGGGTGGTTGACTGCCTCCATCAGCACTCACACCTAACCGCCCATCCCGTCCCCGGGTTAAAGGCATTATCGCCTCGGGCCCTGCCTCTCCCATCATCCCTATATTACCCTTGGCCATTGGGAAAAATGTGGGCCTATCGATTATACCGCCTGTGGCATAAGGTAACAATTTGCCGGCCTTTAATACCAAACCTTTTGCCCCGGCAGCAGCGGAAATATTCTGAGCCGTTTGAGCAGTAGCCGCGGCCATAAGATTCACCGCTGCCGTATTTAACAGAGCTGATGATGTCTGCTGCATCATCGCTGCGGATAAAAGTGTAGGTCCTGATGAATTCATTAACGCAACGGCTGTATTCATACTAATCGCCGACGTATTCAACATTGTTCCTGCGGAGTTCAGCATTGTCCCTGAGGTGTTCAAAACCGTGCCGGCCGTATTTAACATCGTTGCTGATGCAGATAACTGTGAGGCAGCAGCCGATTGTCCTGCTGCACCAGCTCCCCCGCCAAACATTCCGCCAATACCTGGTATGTTCTGTAAAATCTGAACCATCTGTGCACGTATCATCATTTGAAGCAAATCAGACATAACCGAAGCTGCAAATTCCTTAAAGTTGGCTTTACCCGTTGTAATCAACTCAGTCAACTTGGCACTGATTCCATCCAGAGCTTGTGCAGCTACATCTCCGATATTAGCCCAGACGTTTGACGCACTTTCGGCCCAATCCTGCATTTTAGACGTGAATGCGTCAAATCCTGTCATACGCTCCTCATATTTTGCCAGACCATCCTGATATTGCTGGTCTAACAAAATCGCCTTTTGCTGAACGGCCGTCAATTTATCCCATCCCTCGGTTTGGGGACCTATTCCCTGTAGATTTCCAGATATTTTGACGTTGTATGCCTTGTCGAGCTCATTCCTGAATCTTAACAGCTTGATAGCTCTCTCCCTTTCACGATTTGACTTTTTCAGCATATCGTATTCAAATTCAAGAGCATCGAGCATATCCTGCAGGCCTTCGGTGATTTTGATATCGGCGAATGTAAGTTTTGGGAAGCCCGCTGCTATCTGAGCGGCCCTTTCAAGCTCACTCTTTATGCTCTGAGAACGTTTGTCGAGGTCAGCGAACCATGCCTCCACTTTTTCGGATGGCAATTGTTCCTCTATGACTCTACCAGCGTCTAAAATCAGCTTATTCGCAACATCAGCCATACCCTCTACGTATTCTTTCGAGACAAGACCAATCGAAGAGAGAATCCCGGCAAAACCAGTAGCTAACGTTGCTCCTATTCCAGCTACGCCTTCAAGATATCCTATGATGACTTTTATGCCATTACCGAGATAGGCGAATGCTATTGTGACATCTTTTATACCAGCTATCATTTTTGCTCGCATATCCCCACCGGCGATTACAAATTCAATCAGTTTTTCCGCAGCGGCCGCGATAGATGGTGACAATTCAATTACCGCTTTCTCAGCGATGGCGGTTAAGATTTTCTTGACGTCATATAGTTTGTCTACTGCAACCTTCACTTTAGCGGCATCGAAATTAGAGAATGTAATACGCAGCTGCTCGGCTCGCTTGCGGGCCTCCTCGATGCCGGCACTGCCTCCAGCCAGCACGTTAAGCATCTCCTGGCCTTTCTTACCGAACAGGTCATAAGCCACAGCCGCTCGCTCCGCAGCAGTGGGTAGTTGATTTATCCGGTCAGCAAACATTTTAAGATTTTCTGTTTGGTCAGTGGATGCTATTTGATGAGCTGACAAACCAAGTTCTCTTAAAGTTTTGGCCGCTGCACCGCCGCCGCTCTGGGCTTCACCGATTCGCCGAACAAACGTCTCAAGGGCATTGTTCATCTCCTCGGTGCCCATCCCGGATTGTTCGGCCGCGTATTGCAGCGATATTAGGTCCTCTGTAGCCATGCCAAGCCGGTTGGATAATTGGGCAGTTGCCTCAATTGAATCCATCGTCTTCTTGACCAGATATGTCAAACCGGCCATTCCGGCGACGGCTGTTATAGCTTTGGCGAAACCCATTACTTGACGTTGTGTCTTGTCGATGCTGGCGACGAAACCCTTGAGGCCGGTTTGTCCCTTACGCATCCCGCTATCGAAAAGCGAAGTATTAGCGATAAGATTTACAACAAGTGAGCCGATTGTAGCCATGATATTTACTCCTCAAAATAAACCTTTCTCTGGACCGGATCGCCGCTTATCTGCTCCACCAACAGGTAGAACAATACAGGCAGCGTGCAACCTGCTACCGATGCGTTCACCAAAAGCCGATTCAATTTCGTCAAGCGATTTGTTACTGGTGACAAACATCGGTAAACGATGCTCAAGCCGATAATCGACAACCTCTAAAAGCACCCGCGTCGCAAATTCCGTCTCGCGGGCCTGTGCAATCCCTAAATCCTCGATGAATAATCTGGGGACACTCTCAACCCATTTCAAAATTTTATGCTCGCTTCCTGAACCTGAATAGCATCCGCGAAGCTCTCTGAGCAGCCGCGTGAACTGCACCCGGCCAACCTGGTATCCTGATAAAACGTAATGCCGTATCAGAGCAGACATCGAATAGGTTTTACCGACTCCGCACGGCCCCCATAAATACAGGCCTCGACCTGTCGGCAGACCCAGCATAGCAGCTCTGAGTTTCGGTGATAATCGACGTAAGTGTGATTTCTCAAACAGTGGCGGTATGATTTCCTCACCCAGCGGTGCCGGTTTTTGTTTCAGTAAGCCGCGGAGCTTATCCCGTCTGCTCTCTCTCCCGATGCGAATACCTCTGAGCCGCTCCTGAGCTTCTATTACTGTTCGACAATGCGAGCATTTTTTAGGCCAATGAATAAAGGTCCCAATGCCAACCGGCTCGATAGCTTGACCGCAACTACATCGCCTTTCAGATTGTGAGGGCGTCGGGGGCTGCCTGAAAACGTCCCCGAGCTGCTGTGTTTCTGTCATTGCGTGCATTCTCCATTGCCAGCTCCAGTTTATCAAACTTTTCGCGGAGCTTTGCTGTCGATAAAATATTATCCCGCCAACCTGCCCATCCGTTACCGTTGCCAGCATCCGCCTGGCACCACCTGATGACGGCTTCAATACGTTTCGGGTCCCGGCGGTCAATGTGTATCATCAAGTCGATACATCTTGCCCATATTTGAATATCAGGGCGTTTGTAATCGCCTTTGCGTGCAAGAATTAAATCAAGCAATAATTGCGACAATCGAACTTCGTCAGACATCGGGCTGAACGTTTTAGTTCTCTTCTGTTTATTGAGTTTCTGTTTGGTAGTCACTGAACATTTTTCAGAGGTCTTCCGAAAATCGTTCAGAGGTTGCTCCGAATTTTGTTCGGGGATGCTCTGAATATTTTTCAGGGGTTGCTCCCCCTTAACCACTGAAAAGATTTCAGGGGTTGCAATAAGATTGCGACGCTTGCCACTCTGCCCAACAAGGTCCCGAATATATCCCTTTTGAGTCATCACTTTGACCGCCTGGTCGATGGCCCGCGGCGTTACTCCAAATACGTCAGCGAGTTTTTCGCTTGAAAGCTGTAAGCCGTCTTGGTCGAAACCCACAATCAAAGCTAAGACATTGACCTGCAACGTAGTCAAACCGTCCACTGAGTATAGAGCTGTCGGAATGCGAACATAAGTGATTCGATTACCGCTCATAGCCGTCCCTGGCTGCCTCCCATCATTTTGATTCCCCCCGTGACTTACTCTGCTCGATGAAATGGTCAAGGTCCCTCACGTCATAGCGAACGGCTCGGCCAACTTTTACAGCCGCGATAGTTCCTGCCTTTGTCAGTCCCCATAGGGTCCGCTCACTGATGGCGATATAAAGCGATGCTTCTTTCGGTTTGATGAGACGGGGCAGAATTGAGGGGGCAGCATTCATCCTTGCATTCTCTCCCTCATCAAAATTGGTTTGCGGTATTTAACTATGACCCCCAAACGTTCAAGTTCACGTAGTGCCTTTGCGGCCAATTCAAAATTATGGAGTTGTTTAGCCCGTTCCAGCATGAGAAACCACGCAACAGGATTGTTGAAGGCGTCCGTTATATTTTGATTGTTCTTCATACCATCATCCAAAACTTAACATTATCTGAATAATGGCTGAATGTAGCGTGGGTGTTGCTAACTAAAAATGATAACTCTTTACAAAATCAGCAGTTATAATTTTGAAGTGTCGCCAAAAATGTCGCCTATCGACTTACTTATTTCAGTCCCAAGCTTCAATTTTGCCGGTCTCATCTTTATTGCCATATGGGATTTTTCGCTCTTTTTCCTTCATAAGTTTTCTTGAATCTTTGAAGAATTTCCATTTGTATAAAGTGGTTCGATTTACTCCTATCGCTTTGGCAATTTTCGTATTAGACCACTCAGGATGCTCCACTAAACATATCAAAGCTTGGGCTTCCTTGCTGCCTTCTGGATTTATTTTCGATGATGACTCAATTTTATGACCGCCGGCGTCGGCATCAGCCCTTCGAGCATAATACTCAAAATGCCAAAGGATATCTGGCCAAGTCAAATTATCGAGTTGTGCAACTCCGCATTTTTGGATAAGGAAAGCTCCTAAAGCAGAATAATTAAATGGAGCTTGCAGGATTTGTTTCATAAAGCAGATTTGTTCTTTTGTAAGCGGGTCAATCACTTTGCCATGTTTGGGTCCCGCTTGAGGAAAATCAGGGTCATATACACAGCTAATATAACCCTCGCGGAATGGATACATCGGCCAAACTCTTTTCCAACCTGCTCTCTTTTGTAATTCATCGGTTATTCGATGCTTTACCTCGGCTGGACTGTGTTTTGTTGCTTTTTTTGTTACTTTCATATTCTGGCCCCTTTGCCGGGCTGGCTTGACCTCTGGAGGGGGACCAGATATCCTTACCAGAGGCCAAACCACTTAGCCGGTTGCAAGCCGACCTTCCCGACCGATAGTTGATTAAACCATTGCCCAAACAAGCATCAGGGCAATCATTATCGCACAACCTACGAACGGATACGAAATCTGAATACCGTCGCTGACTGTATATGTTACATTCTTCATTGTCGTTTCTCCACTTTTTTATAAATGCCCGCTGATAACCCGCAGCGGGCCCCGGGGTTCAAGTATTCACGGGACCAGATACACCTGGCCCCGACTGCACACAACTATTTTTAATGAGCGGTTCATCACGCTCGACCGCTCGGCGAATCATCCGGTTTAGTGAATCCTCTCTAAACCGAATCAATCGCGTTCTACCACCAATTTCTACTCGCTGTAAACCGCTGGCCATAAGCTCGTGCATGTGACGCCTGACTGTTGTTATATTAACTCCAATCCTCATAGCCACGTCGAATACGCTCAGTAAACGCTCAGTTGATTCTGCCTTTTTCATAATCATTTCCCCAGCTTGATAAGCTCAATAATTTTCGATTTGACGTTCTCGGGCAGTGTTGGCCAGGCGTCGATTACCTGTTGCAAGTCACTGCCGTCCTCGGTATGATGCACCGTATTATGCACCCTGTCGGGAATTGAGCTTTCGCTAAGTTTTGTATCTGCCGAACTTTGTGAGATTTTATTCGACTCCCCTTGGGGGTATTTTTTGCCGAAGGCAAAAAATAGAGCAGGTGAGCAGGTGAACAGTAGAGAAGATGTAAATGCTCAAATGCGGTCAACTGTTCCATTGTTCAACGTTCGATTATGATTGAGCCGGCTTCCAATTCAATTTCAAAACCCTCTCCCGATGAGCAGTATATGCGTATCGCCCTCGACCAGGCGAGAATCGCCGAGGAAAATGGCGATGTGCCCATCGGGGTGGTAATCGTCCATAAAGGCCAAATCATCGCAAAGGCATATAACCAAAGGGAGCAATTGCAGGACCCCACCGCCCACGCCGAAATCATCGCACTCACACAAGCGGCAGCGGCCCTCGAAAACTGGCACCTCAACGACTGCACGATTTACGTAACCCTTGAACCCTGCTGTATGTGTGCCGGAGCTTTAGTGTTAGCCCGCATCGACCGGCTGGTTTACGGCTGTGACGACCCCAAAACCGGCGCTGTAAAATCTTTGTATAATATCGTTCAGGACAGCCGCCTTAATCATCGTGTCGATGTAACAAGCGGTATTTTGGCTGAGGAATGCAGTCAAATTTTACAGGAGTTTTTTGCAAAAAAACGCTGAGGAAGTTGCTTGTAAACATCCAGGTTGAAGCAGTAACAACCTTCAGTTCCTATTTTCTTGTAAGTATCACTTCCAGGACTAATTCAGATTTGTCTTCACCGAGGGACTGGTTCATTCTCAGTATGACTTTGTCCGGGCCGGTCTTTGTAAATGTCTGCGTCAGAAGCGTATCGTGCCAATTCATAAAAAGGGTTTTATCGTCAATAAAATTGCACGTGGCCTGCGCAAAATTGCCTGAACTCTCGAACCACCAGTATCTATAAACCTTTGCCTTGTCGTCCCAGGCGAAGATTCCATGTGCCTGGCCGTCGCCGTAAACATCAGAAGAAGACCAGGAATAATCGAAAAATACATACTTGTCGTTTAATGCTCTTTTAAATGTCCCAGTGACGGCCCCTGTTCCCGCTTCCCCTGTTGCCGCTTCGCTGAGCGAGCTTTTGGGGATTTTGTATTCGAGGTTCCAGTCCCCTAATAGAAACTTAAACTTTTGCATCGGGTTTTTTTGTTTTGCTGTTGGTTTAGACATCTTCTTGGCCTTTCCACCGCTGTTATTTTGCGCTGATAGTAGCGAAGTCAGTAATAAAAGCAAGAGAAAAAGTTTGTATGGTTTCATTGCGGCCTCCTTTGAGATATACGATACCTCTTTAAACTTTACCAGTAATGATGCGCTAATTCGCGAATGTGGCGGTCGTGGATGGCACGCACTTTTGTCATAATCCCCTCAGAAAGGGGGGGCAAATCAATTCAAGACGCACCCCTCGTGCGTAACGATATAATACGGTTTATGAAAAAAACTCGCGCGCATTCTAAAGCAGGGTATCGCGAAACGCGACAATCCGGCGAACTCTGAGTTTTTGCGGGGCGGGCTATGCCCGCCTTTAACACTGCACGAGAAAAAATCAGGATGCGTATTACAGAAACTAATCCGCTTCAGCCGGCCGCCGCCCCGACAGGCGGACCTCCTGTTGTCCGTCTTTTCGCAGGGGTTGGTCAAACGCTCGATGGCTGTTTGCGGCCTCGGAGGGACTTGCTGGAGCAGCACTTATGAAAAAATCCATAACTTTGAACATCAAAATCCTTGACACCGTAAATGTAGTATTGTAAATTGTCCCTTGTTGGAGATATAATCTTCGCTCGTGGACTGTTTTACCCAAATATTTTTGTGAAAGGGGACACAAATGGCAAAGAAAAGAACTCCGAGGGGAAAATGGAGCAAAAAGGATTTGAACCTGCTCAAACGGCTGTTCCCGGTCAACCCGACGTCCAAAGTCGCTAAAAAGGTGGGACGCAAGACAGACGCCGTAAAAAAGAAAGCCTCCAGAATGGGCCTGAAAAAATCAAAGGCATATTTGCGGCGAATCGGAAGGGCATAAACCGCCTTTGGACAGCCGACAGCATTTGATTTCGACCGGCATTTTCAATATACTGGTTCGGCGAAACCTCATGATGTTTTGAAGGCAGAGCCGATGACAGTAGAAAAACATCCTAAACAAGCCGTGCTCTGGACGCCGGATGAAGGCAAAAAGACACAGTGCTTTCTGTGTGAGCACAGGTGCCTCATACACGACGGCAAAATCGGCCGATGCGGCGTCCGAAAAAATATCGGGGGAGTGTTGTATTCGCTCAATTACGATAAGGTCGTATCGGCCAATCCCGACCCGATTGAGAAAAAGCCCCTGTTTCATTTCCAGCCGGGAAGCAAAAGCTTTTCAATCGCGACAATGGGCTGTAATTTTTGCTGCGAATTCTGTCAGAACTGGCAAATCAGCCAGGCAGTCGTCGAGACGGGCGAAATCGACGGCCAGGCAATCTCACCCGAACAAATCGTCAATGCCGCAACCCGCTATGGCTGCAAAAGCATCGCCTATACATATACCGAACCGACTGTTTTTATGGAATTGTGCACCGACTGCGGCAAATTGGCCAGACAGCATGGCCTTGCCAACGTTTTTGTAAGCAACGGCTACCAGACGAAAGAGGCCATTGATTTCGCCGCCGAATGGCTTGACGGCATAAACATCGATTTGAAGGCGTTCAGCGAGGATTATTACCACCGATTATGCAAAGCGAAACTCCAGCCCGTCCTCGATACCATCGAGTACATCGCTAGACACACAAATATCTGGCTTGAGACAACAACCCTGCTTGTGCCCGATGAGAACGATTCGGAAGAAGAGCTGAAACGCCTTACCGAATTTCTTGTTACAACGGCAGGCCCCGACTTCCCCTGGCACGTCAGCCGGTTCTACCCCCAGTATAAATTCTCCGGTTCCGTGCCCACCCCGCTCGAATCACTCCAGCGGGCATACGAAATAGGCAAGCAGGCAGGCCTGCACTACGTTTACTTAGGCAACATCCCCGGCTCCAGTCGGGAAAACACATATTGCTATAATTGCGGCCGCATCCTCATCGAACGCATCGGCTATAACGTCACATCGAACAAAATAAAGGACTCAAAATGCCCCGATTGCGGGACCGGAATCGCCGGCGTCGATTTGGGGTGATATTTAAAGCCCTCGCCCCCCGCGATGGCATCAGCCGCCGCCGCGACCACCTCTGAAACGATTACCTCCCATTTGACCAGGATGACCCATGCGAGGGTCAAGCTCGTAAGGCCCGCCTTCTATTGATAACGCCTTGCCGTGGACCAGCGCGTCCGCGATTTTTTTATGTGCCGATTCAAGTATTCGGCCGAAGGTCTGGCGTGATACATTCATCCTGGCAGCAGCGTCCTCCTGGTAAAGCCCTTCTAAATCAGCAAGGCGAACTGCCTCAAACTCATCGATTGTCAGGAAAACGTGCTGCAGCGTCGAAAGAGGAATTCCCCTCGGCTTAAAGAAACTGCTCTGTGGCAGACGACATACACGTCTGAAATTATAAGGTCTCGGCATTTGAAAATCTCATCTTTCTGTTATTTCCGGTTTTCCCTTGTCCAAACCGATAAACCTTTCCTTTCAATCTCCGGTTCGATAAATTCCATTAAAAACAGATTTTTGAACCTGTTTCCAGAGACAGAAACCGGTCGGGAAAGGTTTTTTTAATTTCATCCAGGGCATTTTGACCAGTGCAATGCAACGGTGCAATTTTTTGAGCATCATAACTTCTGAAAGCATCTATTGTATTTGATATTCGTGCATCTTTAGCGTTGAGAAGATGCATTCCGCCTATAATTCCGTAGATATTATTTTGCCCCGTTAGCTTTGTTGCATAATTCAGAATATTGACCACCCCCGAATGAGCACAACCTAAAATGACAATCAGTCCCTTAGCTGATTCGATAAACAACGATTGGTCGTCTAACAATTCATCAGCTTTTTGGCGGTTTTTATCGAGAAAAAAGGGGCCGCCGGCGTCTTCAAAGGTATTTTTACGCGGCACCTGTCCGGTTACTGCCATTTCCGGAAATAATTGGGCAGGGGTTACTGTCCAGATAACATTACGGCCTTGAATTGCCTTTTTTGCAGAGACGGACATACCAATCGATTTTGTCGTTGACGCTTTTTGACTGAACTTTGTTACGATTGCCGCGGGATGCAAATAAATTTTCGCCTTGGTCGCAATATCGAGAACGGCAGACAAACCGCCGGTATGGTCATAATGACCGTGACTTATAACAACCGCATCGGTATCGGCTAAATCAACGCCAAGTTTTTTTGCATTTTCTACAACTATACCGCTCTGGCCGGTATCAAAGAGAATTCTTTTTTCTCTGTGCTCAATCCATAGCGACAAACCATGTCCTGCTTTCAAGCCGGGTCTTGACGCTTTATCGTCAATGAGTACTGTTATACGAATGTCATCGCTCATTAAACTGCTCCGTCTCGTCGGCAAGTTTTGGCTGGTCGTAGAATTTGCCGTCGGCAGTTGCCTTGACTCTGCCGTCCTGAATGATTTCCGCCTTCAACAGGTATAAGGGATGCGAAACACGGGTAATATGTGCAGATACTGTTGCATCTCGTCCGGTCAGGATGGGTTGACGAAATCTGGTCGTCATCTCAACGGTTACCGCCGTCTGTCCGCGGGCAAACATACAATGTCCCATTGCCCCGTCAAAGATAGACATTATCACGCCGCCGTGCAGCGAGCCGGAGTATCCTTCAAAACTCCCGTCGCACTGAAAGTCCGCTTTTACACTTCCGTCGCCGGCTACTTCGAATTTCAAGTGTAATCCCCTCGGATTCGATGCGCCGCACACGATGCATTTATTATGGACGAGGTCGCATATATTGCTGATTTTCTTATCGTATGCATCAATTATCATATCCATCCACCTGTTACGTCAAAAAATATATCTCATAGTTGCTTTGTGAACAAGTGAAGCAACAATGAAAACATCCGTTTAATGGTCGCAGACATTATCACCGGTCTGTAAACTTTTGCCGAGATAAGCAGTAACGATATTCTCGGGCATATCAGACGGAGCACCGACAATAACAGCTATGTTATTTTCTTTAAACAGTTGTTGGGCTCTTTGACCCAATCCGCCGGCAATTACTAGATTGACTCCCATTTCGCTTAGCCATTTTGGGAGCACGCCCGGCTCGTGCGCCGGGGGCGTTAACATTTCGGTCTTGGCGATGCTTTTGCTGCCGGCATCGACGTCAATGACCGCGAACTGTTCACAGTGGCCGAAGTGAGAGGATAATTTTCCGTTTGTTATTGGTATTGCGATTTTCATATTATTTTTTGCCTCCATTTTTATTTTTGGAATCTCCATATTTTCCATCAATCTTTCGAACGTAAACTGCATTGCTTTTTTAGTTGGGCTTTGAATATCGGAACGTATTAGCGGTTTGCCGATGTCGCTGGTTAGGGCCAAATATGGGTCCAGCGGTATGCTGCCTAAAAACGGTGCGCCGAGCTCCGCAGCGGTTTCTTTTCCGCTTTTGCCTGTGAATATCTCGGTTTTTTGGCCGCAGTTCGGGCAGACAAATCCTGCCATATTCTCGATTACGCCGAGAACGGGTATGTTCAATTGTCTGCAGAAGGTTACGCATTTTTTGACATCGATTACAGAGAGCTGCTGAGGGGTTGTGACGATTACCGCACCGTCGATTCCGGGTATTAGCTGCGCGATTGAAATGTGCTCGTCACCTGTTCCCGGAGGGCAATCCACAACGAGATAATTCAGCTCGCCCCAGGATACGTCCGAGACAAAATTGTTGATAATGTTGTGTTTCATCGGGCCTCGCCAGATAACCGCATCGTCTTTGCTGCGGAGGAGAAAACCGATACTTATCACCTTGAGCATTTGCTCGTATTTGGCGGGAATGATTTTTTCGTCCTGCTGATTCAGGGTTTTCTGCTCGAGTCCCAGCAGTTTAGGAACGCTGGGGCCGTGAATATCGATGTCAAGCAGCCCTGTGTTGCCGTTCTCCATAGACAACCACACTGCCAGGTTGGCCGCGATAGTGCTTTTGCCTACGCCGCCTTTGCCGCTGAGAACCAGAATTTTGTGCTTAATGTTTTTCATTATTAGTTTTCCCAGTTGTTTTTAGCGTGCAGCATCCGGATTATTGACTGCCATAGTGATTCAATCTGTTTTTTAAGAGGGCCTCGGCCATATTCAACGATAGTTTTTGCATCGAGCTGTGCCTTGGTTACCTGTGTATCGTAGGGTATTCTGCTCACAACGTTAAGGTTTTTTGCTTTTGCATCTTTTTCAATTGAGTCCGACAGTTCGGGATTGATGTCGTATTTGTTGATGCAGATGGCAGTCGGGATGTTGAAATGACCTGTTAGCTCGGCGATTCTATTGAGGTCGTGCAGGGCCGACATAGTCGGCTCGGTTACAATCAATGCCAAATCCGCACCAGTGATTGAAGCGATGACGGGGCATCCTATGCCGGGAGAACCATCCACAATTATGAACTCCTTATGTTGTTCGGCTGCAATCCGTTTTGCCTCTTTGCGGACCAGCGTAACAAGTTTGCCGCTGTTTTCTTCGGCGATACCGAGCTTTGCGTGAACCATTGGTCTAAAACGCGTCTGCGATATGAACCACTGGCCGTTTATTACGTTTTCGAATTCGATTGCCTTTGCAGGGCAAAACTCCACGCATACACTGCAACCCTCACAGGCGACAGGGTCGATTGAGTATGTCTTTTCGACTATATCATTGCCTGGTCCGCCCGGTTTCGGCGCATCGAAATTGCAGACATCTCGGCACTTCCCGCAGCCGATGCATTTGGCTGTTATGATGCTTGCCTTTTTGCCGCCGGAAAAGTCGCTGGTTAACTCAATTTTAGGCCGTAAAAGCAAATGCAGGTCAGCGGCATCGACATCACAATCGACAAAGACCGCATTTTGCGCAAGTGCTGCAAGCGAGGCGGTAATGCTCGTCTTGCCTGTGCCGCCCTTGCCGCTGATTACAACTATTTCTTTCATCTTGTTTCCTACTCAAATTTTTTGCGGAATAACATCACCGCCGGGACAGTAAAAATCATAAAAAAGCTGGTAAGTATTAAAGTATAAAGAAAAACCATTTTACTTGATGCAGCTGAAAATGATAATTGAAGTCCATACACAGTATAAGTAAGAGGCAGTAGATAAGAAAAATACTGTAACGCTAAAGGCATTTTTGAAATTGGGTAGATAACTCCGCTTAAAAACACCATTAAGAAACGCGGCAAGTTTAACAGTGTTTGAGCTTCAAAAACTTCTCTCACCGTCAAGCATAAAAAGGCGCCGAGAGACGAGAAAACAAACAGCGAAGGAATTATTATTATGATAAGGTAAAGTACGTTGGGGTGAAGCCCAAGCATAACCACAGAACCTATTGTTGCTACCGCTGTCATCACGAAACCAAAAACAACGCCTCCGAGCACTTTCCCAAGAAGCACTGCCGATATATCAATGGGCGCTAAAAGCAATCTTTCCAGGGAGCCGAGTCGCAGTTCGAAGTTTATAACCACTGTTTCAGTGGCAGTAGTGCTGAAGAGAATCGTCATCGCAATTAATCCGGGCACTAATTCCTTAAAATCCTGCGGATTTCTCAGATAAAAAGCTAAAATCCAGGTAATCGGGAAAACAATCCCCCAACTGACTGCCGAGCCCTTGAGGTAGTATGTCTTTAAATCTTTTAAGGCAATATAATAAATACCTCGTAAATTGTCGCGCCACATCTTACTTTCCTTTTTCAATAGCCATAACATCCGGCTCCAGACCGGTAATCTTCATAAATGCCTCTTCCAGGGATTTCTTATTGGTTTTGCTCTTTAAGGCCTCAGGAGTGTCAATTGTCAGGATTTTGCCTTTTACGAGAACAGCTACTCGGTCACACAAAAGGTCTGCCTCTTCTAAATAATGGGTTGTATGAAAAATGGTTATTCCCTGCCGGCGAAAATTAGATATCAAATTACGCAAAGATCGGGCGGCTACTACATCCAGGCCGACTGTAGGTTCATCGAGAAAGATAACTTCAGGATTATGAATTAAAGCCGCCGCAATTGCCAGGGCCCGCTTCATACCCCTCGAAAAGGTGCGGAAGAGGCCGTCTTTGCGCTCGTAAAGCCGGAAGGTTTTCAATAATTCTTCTGCTCTTCTTTTCCTTTGAGTGCGAGGGACACCATAAAGCTGGGCCATAAAAAGCAGGTTGTCAAAACCGCTTAATTCATCATAAAGATTGGAAATTTCCGGAACTACACCTATGCGCTTCTTTACATTTATTATTTCCGACTTGATATCAAGCCCCAGAACAGATGCGCTTCCGCACGTTGGTTTGGAAAGCCCCGTAAGCATCCTTATGGTTGTGGTCTTTCCCGCACCGTTTGGCCCGAGAAATCCGAAAACCTCTCCTTTTCTCACTTCGAAGCCGATTCCGTCAACGGCGGTAAAATCCCCGAATCGCTTTGTCAATTCCTTAACGTAAATCACATTCTCCATACGTCTCGATTCACCTCTTGAAAGCGGCCCCCTTCGCCTGTAATGGCTCTCTTTTTATCCCTTTTATAACGTAAAGGGCCGCTAAGTCAGGGGTCCGGGTTTGAAATGTTTCCGCACCCCTGGTTCCTAAAAAATATTCTGTTTGAACAGAGAAATACTCAGCAGCCGTTCTCTCAATCTCCGTTAAGTCCGTATGCCGAATCTTGTTTATATAGGAAGCTGGATTTTTGGTTTTTTCCTTAAAGAACCCGGAGCAGGGATTGAGCAGCAACGCCAGGAACTTACCATCGGCTCTTAAAACACGCGCCGTCTGCTTAATCGCCTGTTTATAGTTTTCGATGAATTGCAGAGAAACTACATAAATGACCGCGTCGAAACAGGATGCCGGGAAACTCATAGTTTCAGCCGAGCCGACTATTGTTCGCATTCCGTCAGGGGCGCATTGCAGGGCTTCTTCGGAAATATCAAGTCCCGTGATATTAAAACCGTGTTCGGCCAGCCCCGCCTCTATAATCGCCGGGCCGCAGCCGACGCTTAAAACGTCTTTGGCCCCCTCTAATTCCCGAATAATATAGTCCGTCTCGGCCTTGAAGACCTGTTCCCAGAATTCCGTTTTGCAGGATTGCAGATATTTATTCATACCGGTTAACCATTGTTTAGCAGCACTTAAAATGAAATAATCTTATCAGCTTCTTTGAACCATTGAGCTAACTCGGTCATCTTTGCTTCATGAGCTCCTTCAAAATATGGCTCTCCCTTGTGAATGCCGCAGCGTGCCTTGCAGGTGCCGCATACTTTAACAGGGACGCCTCTGGCTATCAGTTCCTTCAGCATCTTTCCTAAATCAAAATATCCTTCAGGCGCCTTGGTTGCATCGCGAGCCAAATCGACTGAATCGTTCATTAAAAATATATTCACTTCCAAACCGGCATTAAGTAACTGTTCCGCCAGCCGAAGACCATTCCAGGTTACATCTGTGCCGTCGTATGGATTTCTGTTAAATACAAGAAGAGCGTTTGCCATTTGACTTCTTCTCCTTTTCAGAATGAAAAAATTTCTCACGCCACCATAAAAAGTGGCCCCATGGATTATCGAGTTTGTATTTATCGTCCTCAGGAACGCCTGGCCATAAATTGATTTCCTCTAACAACTTCGGACAGGGCTTGTCTTCCGCCAGAAGCTCGTATGAGCACTTAATGAGCGCAAATTTCTTTCCGGCGTCTGTGTCGTCCGGATTGTGGTCCGGGTGATACTTCAGCGACGCCTGCCTGTATGCTTTCTTAAGCGTCTCTTTGCTCGCGTTTTCTTCGACTTCTAAGATTTTG
>JAFGDN010000024.1 GCA_016932095.1 Sedimentisphaerales bacterium | reverse complement strand
GACGTAGCAATTAGTTCATATTTTGAATTTCCTATCGACGCTTATACATCTATTTGGGGGGGACAAGAGATATATCCAGAGCCGGAACCATTTGAATGTCAATCAGATTTTCAATTGTTTGGACAGGGAACATGGTCTGATTTGCTTGACGGACAAGCTACAATCTGGCTTTACTATGAAACAGTAATAATAGGTGAAGGAGGATATGTAGAATCTGGCCATATTACTTTAGATAGGGCATATCTTGTAGTAGATGGAGTAATCCCTGAGCCGACAACGATTTTATTGCTCTTATTGGGGATATCAGGAATCAGAGCGAAACGCCGCAACCCAAATCGACAATAATAATGTGGACTATTTGAATCCTTTTATTACAGGAGAGGATGCCGGCATGGCACATAAAGTATTACCTATATTAGCCGTTTTATGCTTAACCATTTATAGCCCATCGGCTTTTGCGATAAATTATGGATATAAAGAAGGCGAATTAATTGTGCGTTTTGCGCAAAGGCCGGATGGGATTCAGAGAACCACATCGGAGAAAAACACAATTATTGCAAGTTTAGGCGGCGGGGAAGCAAAACGCAATTATAAGCTTGTGCCGGGTTTAACTCTTGTAAAGCTGCCTGAAGGAGTAAAAGTCGAAGATGTTTTGGTAAGTTTCAATATGAAAAGCGAAATCCTTTACGCGCAGCCAAACTATATCCTTAAGGCCGCATCTACGTTTCCATACGATGTAAGATTTAAAGAACTTTGGGGTTTGCACAATACGGGTCAAAGCGGAGGCGCTGCGGATTCAGATATTGACGCACCGGAGGCGTGGGATATAGTTACTGACAGTAACATTATTGTTGCGGTTATTGATTCCGGCGTTGATTACAATCATCCGGACCTAAAATCGAATATGTGGATTAACCCGGGGGAGGACCACAAGCCATACTGTGTTGTATCCTGGAGTTAAAAAATCTTGAAAAATATCAAATAATTCTTGACTTTTTGGGACTTATGTGTAAACTGATAAATAGGATTGGAAGAAAACTCACCGGTAAGGATATGTCAAAAAACGTTGAAAAACGGCTCGAAAGTGGTATAATGTTGTTATGTATTTATGAAAGGATGGGATTATGCGAAATTTAATGATGGGAGGAGTGGGAGTAATTATGCTGGCATTGGCAGTCGGGGCGTCCGGCGATACCGTTGAACTGCCTTTGAACTGTGCGGGGTTTTATGATGTTAATACACCCGCCTGGACGTATGATTTCGACTTAGGTGTAACTTTCAGCGAAATAACTAACGTCTATATCGACTGGTCAGGGGAAATAAACGGCGCTCTTGTAGGTTCTTTTTATAATCCGGGTAATACGTACCCTTTGGATATAGGAATTAAGGCTTATTTAGATCTCTGGGGATCGATTGAAGTGTATGGAGGAGAAGAGACATATCCTGCGCCGGAACCATTTGCTCAAACTTCAACATTCAGAATTTCACAAACATCAATCTCTGAACTTTATGATGGCAAAGGAACCATAATGATTTATTCTACTTACCCTCGTTTGACAGATGATATTTACATAGAATATGGTTCTATTATGTTAAATAATGCGACATTGATTGTCGAAGGAACAATTATCCCGGAACCATCGACCCTTGTTTTGATTGGCCTCGGATTTATACAAGTTATACGAAGGAGACGTCATAGGGACTAACCTGTGAGTTGAAAATCGGTAACGTTCTAATGAGGAGAATACTTTTAATGGAGGTCTAAAAATGTTTCATAATCTGACATCAAGAAAAACCACAGATTATACAGATTCTACTGATTCATTACTCTCTTCTTCCGTGTTTTATCTTTTTATTTTGGCGTCTTTTCTATTTTTTTCGCAGGCCACTTTTGGTATATATTCGGCAAAATCATTAGAAAATGAACCACGGTATGTCCCGGGAGAGATATTAGTTCGATTCGCCCCAAAGACAGACGGTAAATTCTTACGTGTTGATGAGGCAAATTCAATAGTTACATCCGTCTGCAACGGAAAAGTAGAATATATGTCGAGTTTTTCACCTGGGTTGTCGCTTATTAAATTGCCTGAAAATCTTTCCGTAGAAGAGGCGGTTTCTCGCTGTAAAAATTTACCCGGAGTAATAAACGCACAGCCGAATTACATAAAGAGGGTTTTGGCAATCCCAGATGACGCAAATTTTTCTTATCTTTGGGGGTTAAATAATGAAGGTCAGCCGTATCTGCACGGGAAGACCTATGGCGGAGGTTTTTTGACAGGAACACCTGACGCAGATATCGATGCACCTGAAGCGTGGGACATCAATACAGACAGCAACATTATAGTCGCTGTTATAGATACAGGCATTGACTACAATCACCCTGACTTAAAGGCGAATATGTGGATTAATCCGGGGGAGGACCACGACCCTTGTGGCGTTGTTGACCCGAATGATTTTGACGGGGTTGACGACGACGGAAACGGTTATATTGACGATATATACGGTTGGGATTTCTATAATAATGATAATAACCCAATAGATGAACGTTTTCATGGAACTCACGTTGCGGGAATTATCGGTGCAGTTGGAAACAATGCTCAAGGTGTAACGGGCGTTTGCTGGAACGTAAAGATAATGGCCATAAAAGCAGCTGATAGTGGCGGCTATCTCTATACGTGGAGTATTGTCCCGAGCATTTACTATGCCATCTCAAAGGGAGCAAAGGTTATTAATGCCTCCTATGGGGGACCTGATTTTGACCCAGAAGAGAAGAGTGCGATAGAAGCTGCTGATGCGGCGGGAGTGTTGTTGGTTGCCTCTGCGGGAAATATAGGGTGGAACATTGAAATTCCACCTAAATATAATTTTCCGGCCAGTTATGATTGCAACAATATCATAAGCGTTATGGCTACAGATGCGAATGACCAAAAGGCATCTTGGTCCAACTATGGTCCAATATCGGTCGATTTGGCATCGCCGGGAGTCGATATTTTCAGCACGTTTCCGACTTATCGAACCAGCGCGATGGATGCTGTTGGTTTTGACGTGAATTACGAAACATTAAGCGGAACATCAATGGCTGCGCCATACGTTTCGGGGGCGTGCGCCCTTCTTTGGGCAGTTCATCCGAATATGAAACATTACCACGTCAAGCAGGGAATACTCGATACGGTTGATAAGCTGCCCTTGCTGGAGTATGACCCTAATCATGACGGCAGGCAGTGTGTGACCGGAGGCCGGCTGAACCTGAACAAGGCCCTGCTGTATAAGCCGAACCTGTTCACATTTACCAAGGAATACTACCTTGGGGGTTACACCTGTGTTTTGCCGGAGTCGGCTATGAGGTACATAATGACACTGGATGCGAATGAATGCAGCGATTCTAACGTAAAAATAATTGATTATATACCGGTAGAGATTAATGAAATCGTAGCGATGCATCCTCCCTTTATTTTAGACGAAAACGATAGAACTATAACCTGGGACGTTGGAGCTGTTTCAGTCGGCGACTCGAACGAATTCCATGTACAGGTATATGTAAACGACCTTGCCGAGCCGCTGGGTGCGATTAGAAACATTTGTATGTACGAGGGCGACCACAGCAAAGGGTTCGCCGAGGTAAATACGCCCGTTTGCGCCTGGAATCCGGGCGTGATTTATGTCGATGATTCCGCCGTAAGCGGAGGGGATACGGGAATGCGATGGGAGGACGCATACGTGGATTTGAACGACGCCTTAACGAGGGCTTCGCAGGACTGCGGGGACGAAATCTGGGTGGCAGGAGGAACATATATACCATCAGCGCCTGACCCATATTACTGGGGCGGGTATCCAACCTTTTTAATCGTTGACGACGTCCCGTTGTATGGCCATTTCGCGGGCAACGAAACATCAATTTCTCAACGCGACCTCAAAGACCCGGCCAGTGAAAGCATTCTCAACGGCGCAGGTTCCGGTATCGAAGATGTTGTAACTGTTTATTACCTGAGTCAGCAAAATATTCTCGACGGTTTCACGATAACAAACGGCGGAACATCCGGCGTCCGGCTCAGTAGCGCGAGTTTGGTCATATCGAATTGCCTGATTAACGCAAACGCTTATGGGATATATGCAGAGGAGTCAGGCATTTCCGTTGCCGATTGCATAATTCAAAACAACTCCTCACACGGGATAAATGCAAACTATAATTATGCAGACGTCCCGGAGACACGAATCGAAAACAGTATCATACGCAACAACCAAACTCATGGCATATACCTTAATCAAATCGATTCGAACGCCATGATACTTAACAATCTTATTCACAATAATAGAGTCAGCGGAATTACTTTTGGAGCAACACAGAATCATTTCCCTGAAATAACAATTCGAAACAACACGATTGTCCGCAACGGTACTTATGGGATTGATCCCGAAGTGTGGGTTCCTCCGGAAGTTAGCAACTGCATCATCAAGGGACATACATACGAATATTATTGGTATGGTCCTACGTATGGTTTTTATGCTAAATATTCCTGTATTGAAGAGGATGATCCTAACCAGTATCAGGAGCCGGGAAACAGCAATATCAATTCCGACCCGTGCTTTGTCGGTATGGACGTGAATAATTTTCATCTGAAGCCCGTTTCAGATTGCATTAACAGGGGAGACCCGAATTTCAATGATGTTAACGAGACCGATATCGACGGTGAATCGCGCATTGTTAACGGGCGGGTCGATATGGGCGCTGATGAGGTTTATTGGCCGAAAGCGGATTACAACCTTGATGAGATTGTGAATTTCATCGACTTTGCTCAGCTTGCCGGCGACTGGCAGTCGCCCGATTCCAACAAGACGCTCGATGGCGACGCCGACGTTGACATAGACGATTTGGCCTTATTCTGTGATGACTGGCTGTGGATAGCTCCCTGGTCAGAATTTTATGGTATGCTTATGGGGCAATCCGGCGGCGATATGAGTATAACTGTTGAAGGGGAATCTGAACAACAGGTATTAGACGAAGATATTCCCGCCAATGAGCCGCAGGAAATCACCGACCAGCCGATGAGTGATGAGCAGATTCAGGCGTTGCTCGACTGGTCGGAGGAGCTTTGGGAGTCGAATCCGGACATACGAGAAATGGTCGGCCAGGAGGCATACGAGCGAGTAATCGAATCGTTACGAGAACAACTGGCTGAGTAACGTTCATAATCTCAGGCAGAGTTAACGGGGTCTTGAACCCACGGTGACCCATTTTTGCAATTCCTGCACAGTCATATCCGAGGTGCAGGATTATTTCTTTCTTGCTTGCCAATAATAAATAAATATGATAACTTGGCATAAATTTGATTGCTGACGGCTTTAATAGAGCAGGATAGAGGGATGGTATGCAGTATTGGTATCTAATGGAAGTGCTTGCAGACGCCCGGTCGTTGGGACTGGATATAGTCCCTGCCCGGGCGCAGCCGGTTTCTTTGTTGCTTGGCGGGCTTGCAATCAATCCCGTGAAACTGCTGCTGCTTATCGGGTGGGTGTATCTGGGGCTTTTCTGCGTTCAAAAAATCGAGTTCAGCCCCGCTGTGCCGAGGGACCGTAAACCCCTTATGAACCTCCTGACACTGGTATTCGGCCCCATACCGCTTATGTGGGCCTTGATGGCGGACGTCCTCAGGACGCCGGCCGCTGAGCGAGGAGGGCTTTTCCACGCAATGAAAGACCGCTTTTTGGCCATAAGCGACAGAATCAAGTCGTTCGATATTATGGGCGGCGGCAAAAAAGACGGGGAAATCAAGCTGCTGGACTCCTCAGGAAGAGACCTCAAGGAACTATACGGACACGGCAAGATTCGCAAGCAGGACAGCCACATCCTCGAATATACCGAGGAAATGATATGGGACGCCCTTCAGGACAGGGCATCCGACATCCTCATCGACCCCAAAAGCGATTCGTTATACACGATACGATTCCGCGTTGACGGCGTCCTGAGAGAGATTGACCGAATCGACGCCAATACCTGCGGCGCGGTCATAAACAGCATCAAGGCCATATCGAATATGGATATATCAGAAAGACGCAGACCCCAGGACGGCGCGTTCATCGCCAAGACGGCTGAGGGAACCGTGTCGTTTCGCGTCGCAAGCGCAGGCGTCCTCAACGGCGAAAAACTCTCAATCAGGGTGCTCAAGCAGGATGCCAGCGTCTATACCCTCGAAAGCATCGGCCTGAGTGAAAAACAGCGAAACATCATCGAGGCCGCCGTCAGTAAGCCGTCGGGTATGGTCCTGATGTGCGGGCCTACCGGCAGCGGCAAGACGACGACAATGTACGGGATTCTCAACAAAATCGATTTTTACACCCGAAACGTCATTACCGTCGAGGACCCGATTGAATACGTCCTGCCCAATACCAGCCAGATTGAGGTAAATACCAAGGCCGGCATCACTTTCGCCAAGTCGCTGAGAAGCATTTTAAGACAGGACCCCGACGTAATCTGCGTCGGCGAGATTCGAGACGAGGAAACCGCCGTAATCGCCCTTCAGGCGGCGCAAACAGGCCATTTGGTCCTCGCGACCGTTCACAGCAACAGCACCTCGTCTGCCCTGATACGATTGCTCGACCTCAATGTTACCCCTTTAATGCTGGCGACCGGGCTATCATTAGTCATCTCGCAGCGGCTGCTTCGCCGGCTGTGCAAATACTGCAGAGCCCCGGCCAAGCTCAGCTCAAACCAGATAAGGGAGTTCGAGAAAAAGAAAATTAACTACGCCAATATTTACCAGGCGGTCGGCTGCGACAACTGCTACGGCACCGGCTATTACGGCAGAATCGGAATTTACGACATACTCGCCCTCGACGACGACCTGCGAAACAGCATTACAAGCGGAAAGCTGCCGGTAACGGACCTGCGGAAAGAAGGCGACACAAGAGGAAAATCGAATTTGCAAAAACAGGGCCTGCTTAAAGTTGTAACGGGCATAACCAGTTTGGATGAGCTTGCCAGGGTGGTAGGATAACGGGCTATGGTTTGCTGGATTGGAATACTTATCGCTGTTGGTTTCGCGTATTCGGCCATAAAGCTGGGCTTTTACCAGGCATGGACGGTGCTTTTCAACGTCATAATCTCGGTATATCTCGGCATTCGCCTGGGGCCATCCATTGAGGAGTTTGTGCCCGTCGGCGGCCAATACAGCGCGACAATCGCCCTGGCCGGCACGGCTGTCGGGGCGTTTTTGATTCTGCAGGGTATCTCATACGCCTTTCTTCTCGGGCAAATCGAAGTGTCGTTTCCCCGCGTTTTTAACGTCCTCGGCGCCGGCTTGTTCGGTTTCCTGGCGGGCTTCCTGATTTCTGCCTTTGCAATGCTTGTCTTCTGCACTACCCCGCTAAGCCAAAACGACTACGTCAAAGAAATCGGACTTGGCGGCGAAACCTTCGAACAGACCAAAATGCAATCATACATTGCCTGGTGGTGTTCGGCCGTTGACAAGGTGGCTTTAATGTCAAACAACCCCGACAGCGCCGATAAGGCAATAAGGGATTTGATTGCTGACGCTGCCGTCCGAAACCGGAAAAGTCGCTCATCCAAAACCTACATAAGCGCCGCCGACGTCAATACGCCCCCTGAGCCGAACTACACCGCAGGCCAGCCCAAACCCACTCCACTGACCGAAATCCCGCCGTAATTTGATTTATGATTGATTGCAAAGGCGAAAACGAACACATAAAACACGGATAATTTTGCCGTTGAAAAGGGATGGGGGAGGGGTAGAATTGAGAAAAAAGCGAATTTTGAAAGGAAAAGATTATGGCGACGTATGTATCGTTAGTGAATTTCACAGAGAAAGGGGCCGGAGATATAAAGGCGACGACGGAGAGAGCGGAGAAGTTCAAGGCGGCGGCACAAAGGGCAGGTGTAACAGTCAAAGAGGTCTTATGGACAATGGGGGCTTATGATATTGTGCTGATTCTGGAAGGGCCTGACGACAAGACAATGGCAGCGGTGTTAGTGAATCTAGCGTCCTTAGGGAACGTAAAGACGCAGACAATGCGCGGTTTTAACGCGGCGGAAATGAAGGAAATAACCTCCAAAACGGCAAAGTAAAATAATTGCGGATTTCGTTCCTTCGTGACAGCAATAATCGTGGAGCAGATGACGAGATACTGACGACAGAATTTATGGTTGGCTTCGGCGTCATATCCTGCATCACCCAAAAGCCGGTTCATAGGCAGATTCATTACCGCCTGGGAAACTGCCGGCATAAGGCAGGGACAATCATTGTTTGGACCGGTGCTGACGAAGCCGGCTGCAATCAGATGGCTGGCATTGCGGCAGACAACCGTAAGTTTTGTCCATCTGCGATAACGCTGCATATGTTTACCTTGACGCATTAGAAAATGCCGACTGACAAAACTACTTTCCAGCCCAGTTGAATCAATAGAGGCCTCGGGACGTTGCTCGATTAACTTGTCGGCTTTGGCAATACTGAAAATCGCGGCTAACAGGTTGTCCCAAGCCCTTTTTTAGCAGACGCTGCTGCGCTTTTTTAACGGTGGTGTAATGCGGAATTTTTGACAACCCAATTGCGACTCTCAGGCCCGTGAAGTCCTCCAGCAACTGTAGAATCCCGCGATAGTCGGTTCGCAAAAACTGTCGCAGAGTCAGAATGGCGAACAACATCAAATCTGGTTAACTTCGAGTTTGGCGAGGGCGGCCAGCGCGATTTTGACGTTTCCGAATGGTGCGCTGACGGCGAAGCCGGCAACGCGGGGTTGAATTTGGGCGATTAATTCTTTTGCGATTTCGACGCCGATGATACGGCCATCCTGCTGGGTTTTGGCTTTGGCCATACGGTCGAGAAGATAAGAGGGGACGACTACGCCGGGGACTTCGTTGGCCATAAATTCAGCGTTTTTCAGGGAGGTGAAGGGCCATATGCCGGCGATAATGGGGATTTTGAAGGATTCGATAGAGTCGAGGAAGCGAAAGAGGGTGTCGGCTTCGAAGACGGGCTGGGTTATGGCAAACTCGGCGCCGGCCAATACCTTTTGCTGAAATTTTTCGATTTCACGTTTGATATCGCTTGCGACGGGATTTGCGCCGACGCCGATAACAAGCGAAGTAGGGGGATTAAAGGTGCTGCCGCCGAGGTCGAGGCCTCGATTGAGGTTTCTGATTACGCCTGTCAGAGCGATTGAATCCATATCGAAGACGCCTGTGGCCTGGGGGTAGTCGCCCATTTTTGGGGGGTCGCCTGTGATGACAAGCAAATTTCGTAAGCCGATGGCGTTTGCGCCTAAAATATCGGATTGCATACCGATGAGGTTTCGGTCGCGGCAGCAGAAGTGAAGAATGGCTTCGAGATCGGCGGCCTGCTGGATTTTGATTGCTGTTACCATTGGTGATAAACGAGAGCTTGCACGGGGGCCGTCAGGGATGTTTACGGCGTCGATACCCATCTCGGCGCATAGTTTGGCTTTTTCGAGAATAGGGTCTATGGAGAGGCCTTTTGGCGGGGTGATTTCGATTGTGGTAACGGTTTGGCCTTTTGATAATTTGTCGCCGAATTTTGACTTTTGGGCAAGCGGTGTTTCTTTGATTTCGATTTTTGGCGGTGTTTCGAGTGTAACGGTGGTTAATCGAGTTTTTGAGGTTGCGGCTTTGTCGATAGCGCGGACGGCGAGGACGATTTCCCTGATATGGGCGGGGGTGGTTCCGCAGCAGCCGCCGATGATTCGTGCGCCTTTTTCGTAGAAACGCTTAGCGAATTCGGCCATATATTCGGGTGTTGACATATAGAGCAGGCGGCTCTCGACCTGGCGGGGCATACCGGCGTTGGGCTGGACGGAAACGGGTTTATCGGTAACGGCGCGGATAAGCTCGAGTGCTGTCAGCATAGCTGAAGGGCCGACGGAGCAGTTGAGGCCGACGACTGTGACGGCGGGCTGGGCGGCAATGCGGGCTATGGCGTGGTCGATTTTTTCGCCGTATGGGGTTTCGTTTTGCTCGTTTGCGGTCATCTGGGCGACGATTTCGAGTGCGGATACGCTACGGACGGCCTCTATGGCGAGTAAAAGCTCGTCGGTATTCGAGAAGGTTTCAAGGATGATAAAGTCGGCGCCGGCTTCGGCCAGCGCGCTTGCCTGTCTTTGGAAGGCGGCGGCGGCCTGCTGCTGTGTGATTTGATTGTAGAGGGCGATGTCGCGGGCGAGAGGTCCCATAGAGGCGGCGACTAAAACTTTATCGCCGGTGGTTCGACTTTGCTCACCACAGGCGGCCTGCCTGGCGATTTCGACGCCGGCCTTGTTGATTTTTTCGACCTGTTCGCCCAGGCCGAATCGCGAGAGTTTGACTTCATTTGCGCCGAAGGTGTTGGTTTCGATGAAATCGACGCCTGCCTCGACGTATTGTTTATGAATTTTGGATACCAATTTGGGGTTGCTGAGATTCAATTCGTCGAACGAGGCGTTGACGAAGACGCCGGATTGATAAAGCATTGTGCCCATTGCGCCATCGGCGAGAACGACGTGCTTTGATAAAAGTTCGGATAGTTTTGTTTTGGTCATAAGTTTTAATTTACCACAAAAATGTTCAATACCCAATGAAAAATACAATACCTTGATATTAGGCGCGAATTGGATATACTTGTCTCGGTAGTTTATGCGGTGCGGGTAATTGAAAGGGTCAGGCGATGGCGCAATGGGATGAGCAGATAACGAAATTAAAGCAAATAATCGAAATAATGAAGGACCATAACCTTGTCGAGGTTCAGATAAAACAGGGTGATGATGAGATTTCGGTCAAAAAAGGGCAGTCGGGCCAGCCACATATAGCGGCTGTGCCGGTGGGGATACCAATGGTTTCGCAGGGGACGGCGACGCCGGCTACGGGACAGGCACAGGCGGCTGAGGCGAGGCGGCAGGAAAATCTTGTGGAGATTAAGTCGCCGTTAGTGGGAACGTTTTACGCCAAGCCAAGCCCGGATTCGGAGCTGTTCGTCGAGGTCGGCTCTCACGTTGACTCGCAGACGGTGGTATGTATTATCGAGGCAATGAAAGTGATGAACGAGATAAAGGCGGAGGTGACGGGTGCAATTGTCGAGGTTGTGGCCGTAAACGGGGAGGCGGTTGAGTACGGGCAGGTATTGTTCAGGGTGAGGCCGGAGTAACGATTTATTATTTATTATTTTCTATTTATTAGAAGCTGACGCTGGTTTCAACTGCCGGTCAATAGAAAATCGAAAATAGAAAATCAGAAATGTTCTCAAGAGTTCTAATAGCGAATAGAGGCGAGATAGCACTGAGAATAATCCGTGCCTGTCACGAGCTGGGCGTCGGGGCGGTGGCGGTTTATTCGGAGGCGGACAAGGGAGCGGCGCATCTGGATTTGGCGAATGAGGCGATTTGTATAGGGCCAGCGGCGCCGGCGGAGAGCTATCTTAATATACCGCGGATAATAAGCGCGGCGGAGGTCGCGGACGTTGACGCGATACATCCCGGATACGGTTTTCTGGCGGAGAACGAGAATTTTGCGCAGATTTGCCGGGAGTGCGGGATAATATTTATAGGGCCGCCTCCCGAGGCGATGAGGTTACTGGGCGACAAAGTTGAAGCGAGGAAACTGGCGAAAAAAGCGGGAGTGGATTTAGTGCCCGGGTCGGACGGAGTGGTAGTCAGCGAAGCGGAGGGTCTGAAGATAGCGGCTAAAATCGGATACCCTGTAATGATAAAGGCGGTGGCGGGCGGCGGCGGGCGAGGGATGCGGGTAGCTCATAACGATATGAGCTTTCGAGCGGGATTCGCGGCGGCACAGGCGGAGGCGGAGGCGGCGTTCGGGGACGGGTCGGTATATCTGGAAAAGCTGATTGTTGAGCCGAGGCACGTCGAGGTGCAGGTTATGGCGGACCAGAAAGGCACTACGCTGCATTTCTTTGAAAGGGACTGCTCGATACAGCGGAGACACCAGAAGATGATTGAGGAGTCGCCCTGCCCTGTGCTCGACGATAAGACGCGGGAGAAACTATGCGAGGCGGCGATAAGGATTATGAGGTACGCCAATTACGTGAACGCCGGGACAGTTGAATTTCTGCTGGACAAGGACAATCATTTTTATTTCATCGAGGTCAATACGAGGATACAGGTCGAGCACCCGGTATCTGAGATGGTAACCGGATGCGATTTAATTAAGATGCAGTTAAAAGTAGCGGCCGGGGAGAAGCTGGAGCTGACGCAGAAAGACATTAAGCGCCGGGGCGTGGCGATAGAATGCCGGATAAACGCTGAGGACCCGGCGAATAATTTTTCGCCGTGTCCGGGAACGATAAGCCGATATATTCCGCCCGGCGGGCCGGGGGTCCGCGTGGATACACACGTTTACCAGGGCTGGACGGTTTCGCCTAATTACGATTCGATGCTCTGCAAGCTGATTGTTCATCAGCCGACGAGGACGGAGGCAATCGCGACGATGCGAAGGGCGTTGTCGGAATTCGTGATAGAGCCGATTAAGACGACGATACCGGCGTGCCTGTCAATAATGTCGCACAATCTTTTCGTCAAGAGCAAGGTTGACACAGAGTTCGTTGAAAGAAACTTCTGACCATTTCTTCGCGTTACTTTTCCAAAGTGATTAGGTCTTCGTAGGATTCGCGTTTTCTAATGATGGTGAATTTGTCGCCATCGACGAGGACTTCCGGCGCACGGCCTCGGGCGTTGTAGTTGCCGGCCATAGTAAAGCCATAAGCGCCGGCGGTAAATATGCTCAGTAAATCACCTCGTTTGAGGGGTGGCAGCGCCCTGTCTTTGGCGAAAAAGTCGGCATTTTCACAAATCGGGCCGACGACGTCAACGATTTCTGTGCCTGAAATTTTCAGCTCTTTATCCCGCTTTTGGGGCACAAGTTTTTCGTCAGTTTCCGCGGGCCAGATGAAATGAAAGGCGTTATAGAGGGGCGGACGAATCAGGTCGTTCATACCGGCATCGACAATGACGAAATTTTTTCTGCCGCCGGATTTGCAATAGAGGACCCGCGTCAGCAATATCGCGGCGTTGGCGGCGATGCTTGCGCCTGGTTCGAGGATGAGCTTGAGGTCTTTTCCCTTAAGCATCGGGATAATAGCATCGGCGTAGTTTTCGGCGGAGGGCGACTGGGCAGTGATATAATCGGCACCGTAACCGCCGCCGGCATCGAGGGCCTCGATGGCGAAACCCTTTTTGCGGAGTATATCGACGAGGGCGAGGATTTTTTTTAACGCCTCGACGTAGGGCTGGACGGTGTGGCCGGCAGAGCCGAGGTGAATATGGATGGCGCAGAGATTGACGGTCGAGTTTTTGCCGAACCGGTCAAAGACCTTTTCGGCCCGTTCGATATCGACGCCGAATTTTGTCTCTTTGACGCCGGTGGCGGTATATGTGTGTGTTTTTGGGTCAACATCCGGATTGACGCGAAGAGCTGCTTTTGGGATTTTACCCTGCTGTGTCGCGAGGCATATAAGATTTTCAAGCTCGGCCTCGGATTCGATATTGAAGTATCCGATTCCGGCGTCGAAGGCCTCGATGATTTCCCTGTCAGTTTTACCGACTCCGGCGTAAACAATTTTAGCCGGGTCTGCCCCTGCCTGCATCGCGCGGAACAACTCGCCGCCGCTGACGATATCAAAGCCGGAGCCCGCCTGGGCCAGAAATTTGAGGATATTGATATTCGAGCAGGCCTTTATGGAAAAGCAGACCGTTGTATCGAGGTCGCGGTACGCAAACTGGACTTTGCGCAGATGTTCGAGGAAAGTGGCCTTGCTGTAAATATAAACGGGGGTGCCGACCTGTTTTGCTATGGTATCGACCGGCACATCTTCGGCGAAGAGCTTGCCCTGTTTGTAATTAAAGTAATCCATATCGTGTCATAGTATAAGGAAAAATACGGCGTATGCAAGGCGGGAGAGTATGTCCGGCGAGTTAAGCAGAAAGAAAATGGAAGGTTCCAAGACAACACAAGGGACCTTCCATAATCCGCATAGCCAGGTGCAAAATCAGGATGTCGTTCGAGGTGTTATGCTATTTTCTCTTCTTGGCTTTTTTCTTTGCAGCTTTCTTTTTCTTTGCCATTGTTCAATACCTCCATATGGCGTACTGAAAACAGTTAGTAATAATTAATGTTCATATAATTTGTATCGTCCAAATAATCAAGATTTCTTCAAAGAAATTTTTTCTCTCGCAGTTTTACAGCTTCTGCTGAATCGTTTATGATGATTGATAATGAGCAGGAAAAGGATAGTTTTGTTCGGCGGGACGTTCGACCCGATACATCTTGGGCACACAGCCGTCGCAGCTTCCGCAAGCGAACAGATTGACGCTGACCAGGTTGTGTTTGTTCCCGCGAAGCGTTCGCCGCTGAAGACATTTTTCCCTGAGGCGGGCGACGAAGACCGGCTGGCTATGGTGAAACTGGCGATAGCAGGCAATAAGAATTTTGAAGCAAGCGATTACGAATTGAAAAAACAGTGGCCAAGCTACACCCTTGAGACGGTCAGATTTTTCCAAGGCCGGCTCGGTGAAACCGCGGCGATTTACTGGCTCGTGGGCGCCGACGGGCTGGATGATTTGGCTCACTGGTACGGGATACAGGAGCTGATTGACGAATGTAACCTGTCGGTGATGCAAAGGGCGGGCTTTGAGCCGCCGGATTTTTCGAGGTTTGAAAAGCTTTGGGGCAAACAAAGGGTTGAGAAATTACGGAAAAACGTCGTCGAGACGCCGTTGATTGATATAAGCTCTACAGAAATCCGCAGGCGATTATCGTCGGGTCGGGACGCCAGCGAAATGGTATGCCCTGAAGTTTTACGGTATATTCGCGAGCACGGGCTTTATGGCTCACGGAAGGACTAAGCCGGTATTTCTTTTTTAGCAGCCATCTCTTCGAGCCAGTCGCACCAGGCAGACATACCCTGGCCTGTTTTGGCGGATACGGGGAAAATTTTTGCTTTTTTATTTATTTTGAAAACGTCGGCCCCTGCTTTTTCGATGTTAAAGTCACCGGCGGCAAGCAAATCGATTTTATTTATCAGCACCACCGCGGCCCTAGCAAAAATGGCGGGGTATTTGGCGGGCTTGTCGTCGCCTTCGGGTGTTGAGAGCACGGCGATTTTGGCGGTCTCACCGAGGTCGAGGGCGGAGGGGCAGACGAGGTTGCCAACGTTTTCAATGAAAATCAAATCGAGCGTATCGACTGGCAGCTTGTGAAGGGCAAAACTGACCTGTGCGGCGGACAAATGGCAGGCGCCTTCGGTATTGATTTGACAGGCAGGTGCGCCGGTCTTCCTGATTCGCCGGGCGTCGATATCTGTTTGAATGTCGCCTTCGATGACGCCGATTCTGACCTTGCCTTTCAATGCTTCGATTGTTTTGGCCAATATGGTTGTTTTGCCTGAGCCGGGGGATGAAATGACGTTGAGGCAGGGCAATTTTTTCGCGGTCAGAAATTCCCTGTTTTTATTGGCGAATTCTTCGTTGGCGACGAGGATTTTCTTTTCTACGATTACTTTTCTCATATCATTTCTCATCGAATTCAATTTCATTGAGTAAGAGGGGTGCGTCGGGCAGCAGCTCGAATTCCTCGCATTGACATTTGGTGCAGACCGGCCTGTGCAAATCAAATACGAAGGTTTCACCGCACTTTTTACATTTGGCCTGTATGGGCTTTTGCTCAATATCGAGTTTCAGGCCTTCACAAGGTGTTCCTTTGCTTATGGCTTCAAAAGCAAAACAAAGCACCTCATTGTTTAAGGCGCTGAAAGCGCCGCAGCTTATTTTGGCGGCAACGGGTTTGCCGGGCTGGCTTTGGGCTTCAGTCAAAATCGCGTCGAGCAGGGATTGTGCTATGGCCGCTTCGTGCATCAGCAAATCCTCGGCAGCTCTCTTCCGTAAGGCATTTGAACGATTCGCCGGCCGCCGATTGCGGTGGTCATCTCGACTACGGGGACGTCTTTGGTTTCAACCACTTCGCCGATTATGGCCGACTGCTTTCCCAGCGGGTGTTCTTTACAGATATCGACGCAGGTTTGAGCGATATCGGGTGAGACGATTGCCACGAATTTGCCTTCGTTGGCGATGTTGAGAACGTCGAAGCCCAGCATATCGGCTGCGGCCCTGACCGACGGATTGACAGAAATATCAGATTCGTTTATGACAATGCCAAATCCGGTCTGTTTTGTTATTTCATTTAATGTCGCGGCCAGACCTCCCCTGGTGGGGTCTCGCATAAATTTAATGCCTTTGGTCTCGGTGAGAAGCTTGCAGGTCAGGTCGGCAAGGGGGGCGCAATCGCTTTTGAGCTGTGATTTGAAGCCGATATCCTGCCTGAGCGAAACAATCGTCATACCGTGGTCGCCGATTGAGCCGTTGATAATAACCTTGTCACCGACAGCGATTTTATCGAAGCCCAGCTCGACGCCTTCCAGCCGGACGCCGATGCCCGAGGTGTTGATAAAAATCTGGTCGGCGGCGCCTGCTTCGACGGTTTTGGTGTCGCCGGTAACGATTGAGACGTTGTTTTGAGCGGCGGTTTCGGCGATACTGTCTAAAATCTTATCGAGCGATTCAAAATCGAATCCCTCTTCGATAATCATTGCGAGTGAAACTGCTGCGGGTCTTGCGCCGCTGACGGCGAGGTCGTTAATCGTTCCGCAGACGGCAAGTTTGCCTATGTCGCCGCCGGTGAAAAACAGGGGTTTGACGACGTAGCTGTCGGTGGTGAAGCACAGGGCTTTTGAGTCGAGGTTGAGTGTGGCGGCGTCGGCCAATTCGGCGAGGGTGTTATTTCGGAATCTGGGCAGTATGTGCTGCCGAATAAGCTGGTCGCTAAGCAGCCCCCCTCCGCCGTGCGCCAGCAGGACTTTGTCGTGCCCGGTATTGTTCATTGGTTTTTCTCTTCTTTTCGGCCGTATTTGAACCAAGCGGCACAGGTGCCTTCTGAGCTTACCATACAGGGACCGATTGGGTTAGTTGGCGTGCACGGCTGGTCGAACAGGGGGCATTGCGGCGGGTCGATTAAACCGCAGAGCACCTCTCCGCAGCGGCAGCCGGTGGTGTCGGCCTCGGGTTTTTCGATTACGCCGAAGCGCTTGAAGGCGTCAAATTTGCTGAATTGTTCTTTAAGCTGAAGCGTGCTTTTTTCGATTTTTCCGAGGCCCCTCCAGTAGCCGTCGGCCGGCTCGAAACACTCGGCGATAGCATTTTGCGCCAGTGCGTTTCCTTTTTCCGTAACGACGGCTGTATAAATCGAATTTGCCTGTGGCGTGCCTGAGGCAAGCTCTCTGCAAATCTCGGCAAGCCCCTCGATAATCTGCATCGGCTCAAAGCCGGCAACGATGCAGGGCAGGCAGTATTTTTCGGTGATTTCCCTGAATGCCCCGTAGCCAATTATGACGCTGACGTGGCCGGGGCAAAGGAAGGCGTCTATTTTATTACTGTTGTTATTGAGCAGCGCCATCATCGCGGGAACGACGAGTTTATGCCCGCTTAATACGCAGAAGTTGTCGATATTTTCAATAGCCGCCTGCCTGACCGAGACGGCGGTAGCCGGCGCGGTGGTCTCGAAGCCGACCGCGACGAATACGACGATTTTATCGGGATTATCTTTGGCCAATTGCAGGGCGTCGTCGCTGCTGAGGATGATTCTGACGTTTCCGGTTGATTTTCGTGTTTCAAGCGACCCGCCTTTGCCGGGGACGCGAATCATATCTCCGTAAGTGGCTATGATGCAGTCAGGCCTGTCAGCCAGGGCGAGCACTATGCCGATATAGCTTTGGTCTGTAACGCAGACGGGGCATCCCGGCCCCGATAACAGTTTGATTCCCCTGGGCAGGGTCGCCCGTATGCCGTTTCTGAATAGCGCGACGGTATGTGTGCCGCAGACCTCCATAATATTGATGGTTCTGTTGTATGCCTCGCAGGCGGCGTCCATCATACGATTCGCTTTGTAGATTCTCTCCAGCATAATCCCTGACTATTTATCCCGAAACTTTGTTAGGCGTGTCTTTGAACTCGTCGATTTCCTCAATCAGTTGCCATGTCTTTTTGGCCTCTTCCTCTTCGATAGTCGAGATAGCAAAGCCCGCGTGAATGAGGACGAGGTCTCCTAATTTGACCTGTGGCAGGAGCGTGGTTCTTGCGCGAAACTGGTTACCCATCGCGTCAACCACCGCCTTATCGCCTTCGAGTTTAACTATTCTTGCCGGTATCGCCAGACACATAATTCGTTTTCTCGCTGCTTGTGCCTCGTTACTCGCAGAAAACATCTTTGATTGTTATACGGTAAATATATCGTCCTGACCATTCTATTGTTCACTCGGCTTTTGGTCAATAAATACCCGCCACAATCGGCACAAAGGCGTAAAAACGATTGACAGAAGCATGGGCGAAATTTATTCTTATTGCGGTTAGTATGTCGTTATAAAGGGTGTATCTATGGATATAATGCATCAGCTCATAGAAAAACGCGACGATATTCGAGCCGTTGCCTCTAAGCACGGAGCGTCGAATATCCGTGTTTTTGGCTCCGTAGCAAGAGGCGAAGCCCGTCCCGACAGTGATATCGACTTTCTAATCGAGGCCGGCCCCAATACCAGCTCCTGGTTTCCCGCCGGCCTTATCATAGACCTTGAAAAAATCCTCGGCAGACGCGTCGAGGTTGTTACAGAAAAGGGGCTTAATCCGTTCATTCGAGAATACGTGCTTCGCGAGGCGGTCCCTGTATGAAGGATAACGGTATAGAATCGAAATTCACCTCGGAAGCACAACGTCGCTGGGATAAAGTATCAAAACAGTCACAGGGGCTGATTTTGAATAACGTCTGGTGCGGCGGATGTCTCGGCCCCGTTCCAATAAATCTTCAATCAGGAGAAATGAAAAAAGATTTGCTCGCGCTGAAAGGCACATGCAGGATATGCGGTAAAAATATCGCACGGGCCGTTGAGCCGGAAGGCGTATGAGGTCGCCGTATTTTATGGCTCGCGTCGCCAAACCGACCAGTGTTTAACAGTGGTAACGTTCTTGACTGTTAAATCCGCAGCCATTGCCTTTTCCATAAGGGCTTCAATATCAGAGCTAAACGTTGGGTATATCCTTTCAATCTTTTCCAAACGAATCAACTGGCCTCCTATATCGGCTGCTTTTCGACAAACCTCTTTGTCGAGGGATTCATAATATGGTTTAAGGGATTCGACGTTTTCAGGTGCAATCGAGTCCAGCACTTGATCAGGGTTGCTCTGAAATTCCTTTTTTGAAACGGAATGCCCATAAGTTGTCGGCTCGGATTTGAATGTGCCGATGATATGATAACCTGCCTCGGCAAGCTCATCGGGACTTAATGAGGTAAGCTCGGCTTTGGAGACAATTTTTTTATGGGTCTGGCCTTCGTAAAACACGCGTGATTGTGACTGACACCCGCTGATTGCAGATATAGTCAGTGCCAGCAGGATGTTAAACCATATTCCGAAAGAGGTGAAATTACCGTATGTTTTTCCCATGTGTTTTTTCCTTATAATCCGAATTTATACGTTTCACGGCAATGGCCGCCTGGCCGACGGAAATACAGCCGTCGTTGGCGGGGAAATCACGATTTAATAATACAGAGAAACTATCTTTTTTCAAGAGCCGAATCAGCCGGTCGGTCAAAAACCTGTTGCAGAACACCCCGCCGCTTAACGCCACTGTATTTAATCCTTTCGCCTGATGAACGGCTTTGGCCATTTCAAATAGTGCACTGGCAATAGTATTATGAAACTTCGCAGCCACAATTGAGCTTTCAATTTTCTCGCTTACATTGGTCAAAATCTGTTGTAGAGTAATACGCAGATTTAAAGTCGCTGGTTTGCCTGATTGTGCGATAAGCTCGAAATCATACCTTTTTTCACAGCCGGGATCAGTGACTGCTTCCAGCGCCATAGGCAGTTGCGCCTCAAAATGATTGTAATTGCCAAGTCCAAGTATAACGGCTACGGCGTCGAAAACCCTGCCTAAGCTCGAGGTTTGAACGGTGTTGATGTTTTTGCGGATTTGCTCGCAAATCATTTCCTGTTTTGCCCTGTCCGGCTCAATTGGCTCAAGCAGCCATTGCATATTGTCTAAATCAAATTCCTTATCGTATGCCTGCATTAAAAGCCCGATTAGCGGCCTGATGGGTTCCTTGCTCGCGGCGTCTCCGCCGGGCAGGGGATAGTAAGCCAAATGGCCGACTCTTTCAAAATTATCAAGTGTAGCGACAAGACATTCGCAGCCCCAAATCGCCCCGTCGGTTCCGTAGCCGGTGCCGTCGCAGGCAAGACCGATGACGGGTTTTTCAATGCCGTATTCCGCGATGACCGATGCGATATGCGCCCAGTGATGCTGGACTTCAATAAGCTTTACATCGGCCAGCGAGTGGGCATACCGGCTCGACAGGTATGACGGGTGCAGGTCGCAGGCAATTATCTTTGGCTGAACTTCGAATAATTTTCGTAAATGTTCGATTGATTTTAGGTAGTGATGATAAACCTTCGCGTCTTCGAGGTCGCCGATGTGCTCGCTGCACAGGAGCTGGCTGCCTTTAACAAAACAGAAGGTGTTTTTCAAGTCGGAGCCGGCGGCGAAAACGTCAACTGTGCTTATTTCTTTAATCAGGACCGGCGTCGGCACATAACCCCTTGAGCGACGAATTAACGCCGGCGTATCGTCAATGAAATGCACAATCGAATCGTCAACCTGGCGGTAAATAACTCTATCGTGCATAAGGAACGCGTCGGCTATATTGCCAAGCAGCTCGAGCGCCTCGTCGTTTTTGCAAATCAACGGCTCATCGCTGACGTTTGCGCTTGTCATAACAAGAATTTTAAGCCCCTCGGCAAAGAGCAGGTGATGCAAAGGGGCGTAGGGGAGCATAAAGCCGAAGGCGCCGACGCCTTCGGCAACTGATGCGGCAATTGCAGAGCCGGGTTTTTTAAGCAAAAGCACAATCGGGCTTTCGGGGCTTTTAAGAAGCTTTTCGGCTTCAGGATTTACAATTGCGTTCTGTTCGATTGTCTCAATGGAGTCGGCCATCATCGCGAACGGTTTATGTTCTCGTCTTTTGCGTTGGCGTAATCGCCTTACGGCAGCTTCATTAAAAGCATCGACGGCAAGATGAAACCCGCCAACGCCTTTAATCGCGAGGATTTTGCCCTCTTTCAGCAGTTGCATGGTTTGTGCGATTACCTTGTCGGTTCCAGTTTGAATTGTGTTGTCTTTGTTGTAAGTAAGCCAAATTTTCGGGCCGCAATTCGGGCAGGCGACGGGCTGGGCGTGGAAACGCCTGTCGGTTATCTCTCGATACTGGCCGGCGCATTTATCGCACATTCTGAATTCGGCCATCGTTGTATTGGGTCTGTCGTATGGAATGGTTTTTATTATCGAATAACGAGGCCCGCAGTTGGTGCAGTTTATGAAGGGATAACGGTATCTGAAGTCGTTTTTATCAAACAATTCCCGCAGACAATCGGCACAGGTCGCCATATCGGCTGTTACACGTGAAACAGGTGTGCCGCCGGCGTCGCTTTGTTTGATGACGAATCCCTGTTCCTGTTTAACCGGTTCAAGGTCGAGCGTTGTACATGAGGTTATTTTAGCCAAAGGGGGTGCATCCGCGCCATTGAGTCGCTTGAGAAACTCTATTACCTTTGAATTTTCGCCCTGCAGTTCGATAACGACGCCCCTTGTGTTGTTATAAACAAAACCCGTAAGATTTAATTGGACGGCCAGCCGATGCACGGCCGGACGGAATCCGACTCCCTGCACCTGCCCGGCTATTAGTATCTCTTTTCGTGTTACCAAAACGTTCTATTCTATTTAATTTAAATACTTACGTCTTATTGAGTCGATTGGTTTTGGCCTGATTATAGCGGACGCTTGTGGCGATTAAAACGCCTGATTGACGGCGTTTTTTGTTTGTCTGTCGTATGGAACTCTGGTAATATGGTTAATAATCGGGGCCATAGCTCAGCTGGGAGAGCGCTTGCATGGCATGCAAGAGGTCGCGGGTTCGAATCCCACTGGCTCCATTCATTATTTACCAGGCCGGGCCGAACACCGCAAAATCCAGGAAGTCAACGATTCCGTTATTATCCAAATCACCCGGGCCTGTACCGAGCCAGTTTTCAGCCATTTCGGCAAAGTCATTTATATCAATGTAGCTGCTCCCGTCAAGATCGGTTGCCGGCGGCCAGTTAATAAGCTCGGCTGTAGCCATCTCAAAGTTATCCAGATACGCCTGCCCCTGTGAGGCGTTCAAATTATCCCCGCCGCACCCTACGCTAACGGCGACGTTCGAATTCCACTGACAAGTCAACGGATTTGGTATGCTAAGCCAGGTGTATGCGTTTTCAGAGCCGTAGCCCTGATAACTCATATAGATAATCCCGGCATTAGCATCATAGCTGATGTACAGCGAGCCGTCGTTGATTGCCCTCGTTTCCTCTTCGGCCGTGATTATTCCATCAACCTTAGCTTCGTAGTAGAATCGCAGGCCGTTGCTGTCCGAACCGGCGGTAACCTGAACATAATTATCTCCGTCGGCGACTTTAATTCCAATCCATCCGGTTTGGCTCGATGATAGGTCATAATGGAAATTAACTTTGCATGCAAAATCCAGGTTCGGGTCCAGTCGCCAGCCGTTCGCGTAGAACCACGCCGTTTTGTCGGCGCCGAGTCCGTCGGCTGTGATATCGAGGCGTTGATTTTGTTCTACCATGTACAAGCTGTCGGCCCAGTTGCCCGCGACCTGCCACATAGCACCTCTGAGGTTGTCGTTAAAGTCGTCTGCCGGCAACGCGATGTAATTTTGGTCCGTCTGGTCGGCAGTTACGCCGGTATATGACCTACCGTTAGGGTCAAATGTGTAGCCGTCTTTGACGGGCGTTACCTCGCCGCTCCAGCCATCAGCAACTTCGGCTGTATAAAAGCCGTTTATGTCAGTTACGACTCCTAAGCTGATAATGTTGACGTCGGGGAGAGCCGAGCCGGCGACGGTTATCATCCCGCTTATAACCCGTGCTATTCCGAAAGTAACGTGGACTGTATGGTCTTCTGTTACGTTGTTCAGCGTGTATGTATCTCCGCCAATTTGCACGATTTGGTCGTCCAGATACCAAGCCTCGACGGTAAAGCCATAGTCAGCCGTCGCGTTAAAAGTCCGGTCATAGCCATAATCAACGATTATATCACCGTTGGGGTCGATAGAGCCATTTTGACCTGCCGAAACCGTAACGATCCTCGTATCAATGGCAAAGTTGGCAGTTAGCGTATAATCGTAGTCCATATAAACATATCCCCAGGGAAGGTTAGGGTCATCGAATAATCTTCCCATGGATACTGCCGAGCCGGTCCAGTTGACGAAGTGGTAATTTTCATCAGCTTCTGCGTAAAGATCGACATAACTGTATTCGTCATACGGGAAAATCCCGATACCCGGATCCAACACGGTACCGCCTGCAGAAGAGGTGACCGTCAGCGTCCGGGATGTGGACTGGAGAACGAATCCGATAATCGCCTCGCGGTTTATTCCGCCGGCCCATAAAGCGCTGGGAGTTTCATATTCACCTATCGCCTGTTTTAGTCCTGTTACGCATGTGGCAAGGCCGGCAATGCTAAGATGCTGGTTAATACCTTCGATAAAGTCGTTGTTTAACGTATATACACCAGGGTTGCCGCTAATAGCGGAGAGAACAACCATATCTCCGCTGGCGGTTGGAAGTGGGGAGGTTTCAATTGGGGTGTACCAGCCGCTCCCTCTGACAGCGCCGTCGGAAGCGCCGATGGGAGCGGATTGATAAACATTGACGAAGAATATGCTGGAATATAAAACCTGCGTCGACAGATTCCAGGTTGGAACAAATGTATTAGTTGTAGCGGCGCTGATGTCTGCGTCTTTGAGAATAAACGCCGCAGTATATGCAGAACCGGTATAGAAATAAGCATTTCGCTCAATGATTTTTGTCATCGGCCGACCGCCATATGTTACGGATATCAGATTTAATTCCGGGACCAGTTCTTTCTCGGCATGTGCTATGAATATGAGGACCCGATTATCGCCAGTTTCTATCGGGTGAGTGAGCCCTGTCTTCCAGAGCCCGACGGTTTCGATATAACTAGGAGGCGGCAGTGGTCTGAATATCACGCTCACCGTGTGGTTTGCCGTGATATTGCTTAGATAATAATTTTGGTATTCGTCTATCAGGTCATCGACGCCGTCAAGCTGCCACCTTTCAACTTGATAACCGGGGTCAGGCGTTGCGATAAATAACTTGCCGCCGCTGTAAGGCACAACCGCGCTGGTAGGCGATACTGAACCATGAGCGCCCGCCGATGCGGTTACCGTGAAGGTCTGGATCTTAAAGGTTACGTTGACCGTATGAGCAGCCGTGATATTACTTAATGTATAGGTCGTGCCGCCTGTCTGAACGGGGCTGCCATCGACATACCAGGTATCTACATCATACCCAGTGGCAGGCGTTCCAGTGAACAACTGGCTTGAACCATAGTACTTGCTGAACGTTCCTGACGGGCTAATCGAGCCGTTGGTTCCCGCTGTGCCTGTAATACTGAAGGATTGAATCTTAAACGTTACATTAACCGTATGAGCGGCAGTAATATTACTCAGTGTATAAGTCGTGCCGCCTGTCTGAACGGGGCTGCTATCGACGTACCATATATCTACATCGTGACCAGTGTCAGGCGTTGCCGTAAACAACTGGCTTGAGCCGCAATCCTTGCTGAATGTTCCTGACGGGTCAATCGAGCCTTTAGACCCTGGCGTGCCGGTAATGCTGAAGGTCTGAATCTTAAAGGTTACATTGACCGTATGAGCAGCCGTGATGTTGCTCAGTGTATAGGTCGTTCCGCCTGTCTGAACGGGGCTGCCGTCGACATACCAGGTATCGACTTCATAGCAGGCATCAGGCGTGGCCGTGAACAACTGGTCTGAGCCGCAGTCCTTGCTGAATGTTCCAGATGGGTCAATTGAGCCGTTGGAGCCGGCCGTTGCCGTAATGCTGTAAGTCAGAATCTTAAACGTCACATTTACCGTATGAGCAGTCGTGATATTGCTCAATGTATAGGTCGTGCCGCCTGTCTGAACAGGGCTGCCATCAACATACCAGGTATCGACTTCATAGCAGGCATCAGGCGTTGCCGTAAATAACTGGTCTGAGCCGCAGTCCTTGCTGAATGTTCCAGACGGGTCAATAGAGCCGTTGCCTCCAGTCGTTGCAGTAATGCTGAAGGTCTGAATCTTAAACGTCACATCGACCGTATGAGTAGCTGTGATATTGCTCAGTGTATAGGTCGTGCCGCCTGTCTGAACAGGGCTGCCGTCGACATACCAGGTATCGACTTCATAGCAGGTATCAGGCGTTGCCGTGAACAACTGGTCTGAGCCACAGTCCTTGCTGAATGTTCCAGACGGGTCAATAGAGCCGTTGCCTCCGGTCGTTGCAGTAATGCTGTAAGTCAGAATCTTGAAGGTCACATTGACCGTATGAGCAGCCGTGATATTGCTCAATGTATAGGTCGTGCCGCCTGTCTGAACAGGGCTGCCGTCGACATACCAGGCATCGACTTCATAGCAGGCATCAGGCGTGGCCGTAAATAACTGGTCTGAGCCGTAATCCTTGCTGAATGTTCCTGTCGGGTCAATTGAGCCGTTCCCTACAGTCGTTGCAGTAATGCTGTAAGTCAGTATCTTGAAGGTCACATTGACCGTATGGTTAGTCGTGATATTGCTCAGTGTATAGGTCGTGCCGCCTGTCTGAACAGGGCTGCCATCGACATACCATGTATCGACGTCGTTGCCATCCGTTGGCGTTGCCGTGAATAACTGGTTTGAGCCATAATCCTTGCTGAACGTTCCTGACGGGTTAATCGAGCCGTTGGAACCCGCCGTGCTTGTAATACTGAATGTCTGAATCTTAAAGGTTACATTGACCGTATGAGCAGCAGTGATATTAGTTAATGTATAAGTTGTGTTGCCGGTTTGGACGGGGGTGCCATCGACATACCAGATATTAATTTCATAGCCGGTGTTGGGTGTTGCGGTGAACAACTGGCTTGAGCCATAGTCATTGCTGAATGTTCCTGAAGGACTAATCGAGCCGTTAGACCCGGCTGTGCCGGTAGTGCTGAATGTCTGGATGTTGAATGTCACGCTAACCGTGTGAGCAGCAGTGATATTGCTGAGTGTATATGTCGTTCCGCTTGACTGAATAGGGCTTCCGTCAACATACCACGTATTGACATCATATCCGGTTGTCGGCGTAGCGGTAAACAACTGGCTTGAGCCGTAATCCTTGCTG
>JAFGDN010000023.1 GCA_016932095.1 Sedimentisphaerales bacterium | reverse complement strand
GGAGAGGGCGGGATTCGAACCCGCGGTACGGCAAGCCGCACACACGCTTTCCAAGCGTGCTCCTTCGGCCACTCGGACACCTCTCCGTATATCATTGATTATTGATTATTGATTATTGATTATCAAGCAGGAAACTGCTATTTCCTTATTGGTTATAAGAACGCTCGTTAAGAATAACAACATACGCAAAAGTTGCTTCATACGCCAAAAAAGAAGAGAAATATGATTGTAAACAAATAAGGAGGCAAAAAATGAAAGACGGACAAACCGAAAAAACAGCCGAAAACTCTCAAATGTTCAGTGATTCTAAGGACGGCTCGCTTTGCTCAATGCTGCACGATTTTTACAACAAAAACATGCTTTCCGTTGTGGTTCTGGTATGGATTTGGGCCATTATCTTCATTGCCGGCGCCGTTTACAGCGGCACCCGATTCTTCGACGCCGACCAGACGAGAGACCAGGTAATGTTCGCCGCGATTTTTATCTGCTGTTTTCAGGGCGTCGGGCTGATAAAGGTATTTGCCTGGCAGATGATACACAGAAACGCCGTTACGAGGCAAATAAGGCGGCTGGAGCTACGCATTGCCGAACGGGACCAAACAATCAAAGGCAAATAACTAAAACCGCAATATTTATTGAAAGAAGCCCAAAAATCGTGGTCTGAACGTCTGTCTTCGGATGGCCGGATTTTGAAGACGTTGTTGCCATCAAATTGTCGATATGGGAACATTTTATCGGCTACAATGAACCACAAACGGACAAGGACGGACTCATACAGATAGAGTGAACAGCTTAGCGTTTCCGAGACAGGCACAGCTTTAAAGATACCGGACGGCACAGTCAAGTCGCGACTGGCCAGCGCAAGGAAAGAACTTAAAGAACTCCGGCAAAAATATTTGTAATAAACCACGGGAGAAGTAAAATGAACGAGGAACAGATAAAAAAGATAATCGACAGCCCGGAAGAATACGATGACGCGAAAGAAGTCACAATGCGTTCATGGTTAGGAGATTTCTACGGCAAAAAGATGCGCTTTGTTATGGTCAATGTTTTCGTATGTTATTTACTATGTCTGATTCCGATTGTATTTTGTGCAATCCAATTCTTCAGGACCAACCAGACCAGGTACCAGATTATGTATGCCACTGTCTTTGTCTGCTGTAATCTGTGGATGGGCTTTGTGAGCGTTTTCGGCTGGGTGATGATGCAAAGGCCCAGCATCAGCCGAAAGATAAAGAGGCTCGAGCTCAGCATCGCTGAATTGAGAGAAACGATAAAAACCAAGTAAGCGAAGGTTTATAATTTATTGAAAGGAGTCGAAAATGGGAGCGTTGAAAATTTGTTTAGTTGTAACCGGAATCGCATGTCTGGCGGCGGCGCCCGGGGTATTTATGCCAATGTCATCCTGGGAGCCGGTCATCAAATTCTTCGGCGTCGAATTGCTGCCTGAATCGGCGGTATTCGAATATGCGGCCCGCGTGATGTGCGCCACATACGCCGGAATAGGGATTTATTTCATCATCCTCGGACTGCGTCCTATGAAATACGGTATTTTAGTGCCTTTCTCGGGCCTTGTGTCAGTAGCGCTCGGCGTGGTCTGCATTATAATAGGAAATCAGGTAGGAATGCCTCCAAAGTGGTTTCTAAGCGATGGCTTGGGCGGTATGATTTTTGGCGTTTTAATCCTGCTGTTCTGGCTGAAGGCAAGGAAAGCCGCCGGCTAATATGCAGCTAAGCGACCACATCAAATAAAGCATTTTTCTCGGATTTTTGAGTTTAAGGGGAGAAGGATGTATGCAATACCGGGAGCTGGGACGCACCGGCTGGAAGGTTTCCGCCATCAGCTTCGGCGCATAGGCAATCGGGGGCGCATGGGGGCAGGTCGATAACTGCGAATCCCCTGCTACCCTGCACCGAGGCGTAGAATTACCCTGCCATACCACTTAACTGCTTTCGAGAAAGAATGAAGAGCCGGTTTATGTTCGGCAAACAATCCTGACTGGATTGGGGTCCATTGGCAGCCGCGGAGAAACTTCTTGTCGGGTAATGTTAGATTTTCGCTGGCCTTTTTGAATTGATTTGCCCCCCGGAAAAACCTCAAAAAAGCCCTAACGTTGAATAATATTTTTACTGTTTGTATGACAAATTTGAGTTGTTCATACGTTTATTTTGCGTAAAAAACGGGGTTTGAGGCCAAAGCCGCTTCATACCCGGATTGATAAATCCCTCTGCGGCGTTCTTTCTAATAAAATCTCTGTTTGCGAAAACATATCCGAGCTGCAACTTCGCAACTGGCTTTCCGCCATACGACAATACTCATCATCAATTTCGACGCCGATACTGTTGCGCTGGTTCTGGATAGCCGCCAGCATCGTCGTTCCCGTTCCGCAGAACGGGTCTAATACCGTATCCCCGGTAAAAGAAAACATCCGCACAATACGTGTCGCAAGCTCCAGCGGAAAAGGAGCGGGATGTTCCCGGGTTGAAGCCCCGGGTATCCGCCATATTTGCTGGAACCATTCGTCGAAATCCTGTTTTTTTATCCTGCTGGTCTTGCGCTGTTCTTCGGTTGGTTTTCGATATGCGCCGGGTTTTCGCTGCATTAAGATAAATTCAATATCGTTTTTGATAATGGCGTTCGGCTCGTAGGGCTTACCTAAAAACTTTGAGCCATTTGCAACCTCGTATGACGCATTAGAAATCTTGTGCCAAATGATGGGATTGAGGTTGTCGAAACCGAGTTTCCGGCAAATCACACAAATATCAGAATGCAGGGGAAAGACCAAATGACGCCCGAATTCCCGACGAGATACACAAACATCTCCAACCACGCACACCAGACGGCCGCCCGGAACGAGCGCCCTGAAAACGTGCCTCCATACCTTTTCAAGCTCGCCTAAAAACTGCTCGTACTCCTGAATGTGCCCGAGTTGTTCGGGGTGCTCGTTATATCTCTTGAGGTTCCAGTATGGCGGGGAAGTCAACGCAAGATGCACCGTCCGGTCAGGAATAAAAGAAAGGTCCCTAGCGTCACCCTTAATCAGCTTGTGCACCGTTCGTTCCATTTTCTTTATTTCACGCTTCCAACGTGAGCCGCCAGTGTTTTTGTAAATCTTTCCAAAGACAAATCCTCTGCTGAAATATGAAATTCTCCATTCATTCCGTTCCTGCCGTCGGATGTTATAAAAGCCGCGGCGGTGTATTGTCTTTCAAGAACCAGTTTCCTGCAAAATAGCTCATATCTACGTAAATATGAGGCCTGAATAAATTCCGGGAAAACCTTGAAGTGCGGCTCTCTTACAGATACCGGCTGGTTTGACGCGGCGCAATCCTCAAGCATAAAAAAGTAACCGAGAAAGGGTTGCGGGCTCTTGAGAAACGCGCCTTCCCTGTAGGCCGTCCACAAATCCAATGCGCTACCCATTGCCTCCTCGGTTCGATTGTTGAAGTTATTGCCAAAAGACGGCCCCACTTGTGATTTGGCCTCAACGGCGGCAACGAGAATACCATCTTTAATAACAAGCAGGTCCCATTCCTTCGTTGGTCGGAAAAAGCCGGGCAATTCGACGCTTCGCTTACGAAATATACACTCTTTTGGTAACCCTGCCTCGACTACAACACTTGTGAAAAGTTCTATGAAGCCATCCATTTGGGCTCCGCCTGTCACGGCGCTTCGGAGCCCGTGGTCTGCCTGTCCACTCGCTTTTTGCTTTTTTTGCTGCGATAACCTGGTCTTCCAGTAATGAGCCACTGCTTTTCTTGTCTGCTCATCGAGTCGTAAGCGGTTTTTCTCGTCCATGACAAATTCGAACCAACACCAGGGTGATATGTTTTCTTGCATTAAGTCGTAAAACTGATTAACAATATACTCACGGAATTGAGTTTAATCAAGATATTTGCTTACATTCGTTTAGCCGGATATGCTGAAAATTCTGCTTATCAATCCGCCGGTGTATGATTTTGCGGCGTATGATTTCTGGGTCAAGCCCTACGGCCTGTTGAGCGTGGCGGGCTACCTTCGCGGCCAGGCGGAATTTACGCTGTTCGATTATCTTGACCGGCTGCATCCGTTCTGTTCAGGCCAAAAAGAGCTTGAAAGCGACCAGTGGGGCAGGGGCAGGTTTTATTTCGAGAAGATTCCGCGTCCCGAGTGTTTGAAAGATATACCGC
>JAFGDN010000022.1 GCA_016932095.1 Sedimentisphaerales bacterium | reverse complement strand
TGTGCCTTTAAACCGGCAGGCGGCGTCAAACTGAACAGTGAATCATCCAGCTCGATATCGAACTTTATGTTCTTCATAATCCTGTTCATACCGGGAGCGCTTGCGTATGTATGTTCTATCTGCACAAGGTCACCGGTTTTTGCATCTATCCAGACATTTGTTGTGAGGTCGCCCTGGGTAACTTTGTAGCCGTCGCAGTCGATGCCGTCGATTTCCCGTGCGCCGAGTTGCTCGTCAGCTTCGGCAGGCAGGTTCTTCATTGCCTCAACTGAATCCAAAGGTCCAAACGAGCCGGGCTTGGTTATGCTGCTTAAATCAGCGACGGTATAACCGAGCTGCGGCACGATTGATATCATTTTGCCGATTGTCGAATCGAGAATCACTGTGTAACCATCAACGGTTGTTGTTCTCAAATACCCCGGCTCTTTGTATGCGAAATCCGTCTTTATGGTTTCTCCGTTGCCTTGGTTGGACTGCGTGATGAGCGTAAAGACTACCGTCCGGGCTTTTTTAATCTCCGCCACTACCTGTGCGTATGCTTTTGTTCCGGTCACTAATTGAACCGACACTATGCCCGCGATGGCCAGAATAGCGGCGGCTGCTGCAAATTTTGTAATTCTGCTTTGCATAATTGTTCTCCAAATCCCGGTTTGGGATTGTCTTTCCTGGTGCCATTGGCGTTTAGCAAAAGCGGCCAGCAATTTCTGCTGAAGCTTGTCGCGATGGCGATAATCGGGCTTGTCGTCGAGAGTCATTTTTTTGACGAGTTCTTCAAATTGTCTTTCGTCGTTATTCATATAGTCGCCTCCTGCCCATTGATTTGAGCTGAAGTGATAAGCTTACGCAGATTGGCAATCGCCCGCGACAACTGGCTGCGGACCGTGCCAGCGCTTGTGCCGAACACCTCGGCGATTTCTTCAGTTTTGAGGTTTTCAAAAAAACGCATTGTGACGATAGCTTGATACTGCGGTTTGAGCTTGAGCATCGCATTTTTCACGATGTTCGTATTGCCTTTTGATTCGTCAGGATGAGGTTCTTCACTTGCATTGTCTTTATCGGACCACTGCCGGACCCAGGCCAGAATCGCGTTTCGGCGGGTGGTCTTTCTTAAATGCTGATTAACAGCGTTTGTGGCGATTCGGTAAAGCCAGTTGCGGAACATTCGTTCATCGCCCTCGAATTTCTGGAAGCTTTCCACCATCCTGAGAAAAACTTCCGACGTGATATCCTCGGCTGTAGTTCTGTCGAACAGCCGGTGTATGCAATACCCGAACACCGCGTCATAGTGTCCTAAATACAACCTTGTGAATGCCCCGGGGTCGTTCTTGGCCTGCGTCATCAGGTCGGGGTCAAATTTTAACCCACTGAGTTCGCCCACGCTCAATTTCCTCTTAAAACCGGTTTGTAAAGGATTAGCTATCATCGTAATTATAAATGCGCGACGGCCAAAAACGCGGCAGAAAATCAATAAAATTTAGCAGTGGATATCCTCTTGCATAACACGTTTTCCTGCCGATACTAATTGACGTAACTAACGGTCTATACTATAATTACTTCCATAGCAGATACGAGAGAAAATATGCGAGAAATAAAAGAATCATACGGACGTATCGAGGATGATAAGGAATGCTTCGATATCGATTTCTGGCAACAGCAGGGAGAGCGGGCCATTTTTAACGCAGCATTCGACATGATATTGGATTACCTGATGCTCAGGAACATATATGTTGACAAGCCCGGACTTCAAAGAACTGTTGAGTATTTTGGAAAATTGGACTGGTTAAAAGCAAAAGAAGCCGGCGGCAGGCCGCAGGATTTGATGGACGCAAAAGAGCTTAGAAAAGCCGGAAATTAAATGCTCCAAGCGGCTAATCAGTGATGATGATTAAGTATGGTATCCCCGGAATTCATTGGTAAAATATCTATTCAGAGGGAATCTTATTCATAAGAAATCTCAGACAATGATTAAATTGAAATTCTGGAAAGGTTTCTGGACGGGTATAGTAACTACACTGGGTACGATAGCGACAATTATAGCAATAATCGTGGGTTGTTTAACTATTTTTGGAGGCCACGCTAAGCCCCAGATATTGGAATCCCAAAATTGCATTATTCGCCCGTACGACGCAGGAGGAGGAGCGGAAATCCGGTTTGAATTATTAATCAATAATTCGGGTTCAAAAGATTGCTCTGTAACAACAGTGGATTTGATTTGGCCAAACGGACTGGCTGCTGAACTTGGTTGGGAATCATCAACACTTTTGCCTAAAACAATACCGCCCGGCGTAACCGAACGAATCAAAATGAGGGGGCGCGACCACAAATCCCCCAACGGCGTCGATGAAGGCAAATTAGTATTGCAACCAAACCAAAACTCCATCGAAGCCACCGTAGCAGTTAAGTTTAACACAGGGCATAACATCAAAAAAAAGATAACCTTAACAATTGGACACTGGTAAAAACTCTCTTGCATGATAGACGTTTTCCCCTCTTTACTTTCAAATTAGGACACAACCGGATTTTTGAAAGCATTGCACAACCTGTTATAAATCGTGTATAATATAATTATGACGACCAAAGAAATAGCTTTGAAAACGATTGAGCAGCTTCCGGAGAATGTTTCTTGGGAAGACATTCTAGAGCGAATCAACTTCGTCGTAGCTGTGCGCAAAGGTCTGCGCGAACTGGACGAGGGCAAGGGTATCCCCCACGACAAAATCAAGGAGGAGTTCGCCGAATGGCTTTCAGGCTAATTTGGGCTCCCTCCGCTTGTCTTGATTTGAGAGAACTTGCCTCCTATATCGCTGAGTCCCGCCCAAGGGCATCCGCAAGTTTTGTCAAAAATGTGTTCCGCACGGTTGAACATCTGTCAGATTTTCCAAAATCCGGACGTGTCGTCCCTGAATTTAACGACCCAAATATTCGGGAGGTCATTCGCAAGCCCTGCAGGGTCGTGTACAGAGTCAAACCTAAAGAGCATGTTGTGGAAATCGTAAGAATCTGGCACGCTGCAAGGGGAATACCTCAACTATAACGATACCGAATCGGGCGATAGGTCTATCACGGTTGCGGAGGGGATTTTCTGTGTGATTATCTCGGCGGCTAAATTGACCCATTTTACGCAGCCGTCAAGGACGACGCTGTCGGAGCTTGCGACTAAAAAATCGCCTTTTATCAGCGCAGCGTCGGGGCTTGTAACGAGGTCGATTTGCCATTGCCAGTTGTTTCGTTCGGCGATTTCGCGGATGAGGTTTTTAAGCCGGCCGCTGTTTGAAACAGGGCTGTCCAATAACCACAACGCCTCAATTACGCCGACCTGATGCAAAAAATTACCGATGAGTTCGACGGCGGGTATGGTTTCAGTAACTTTACGATACGTTCCGTGAATACTTGCCAAATCGCGCAGACAGCCGTCGCGGCCTTTGAAAATCAGACCGCCGCTCATCGCCGATTCGATGGTTATCAAAACGTTGTAGCCGTCAAGTGCGATTGGCTGCCCCCTTACTGCGTCAATATCAAGCCGACGGTTTTTGCGGCTGACAAGCTGCTCGTCTGAGCAGGAGCATCGCATCACGGCTAATCGCTGTCTTTCAGTTAGTGAAAACTTGTCGCATACAAGTTTTAGGGAACTTTTCTCGGAGTAACCTTTGCTTAGCAGCAGTGAATAATCGCAGACCGCTTGGCGCAGCGCAGCAATTTTTCCCGCCGCGAATAATTTCGCGTCGGCGGGGTGACGGCCTCTGTGTGCTCGCTTGTCAGGCATAATTTATTTTCGTTTTTGGTTCGAAAAGTTAAAAAGCATTACATTGAAAATCCGCATCAATTCTACGGCGTTTCATAAGCGACACGGCCCAAAAGCTGCTGAAGTCCTGCTGCGGCGTCCTGATTGCCTGCGCGTCTCATCGCGTCTATCGCGTCTTTTATTGCCGCTTGTGCTCCGGCGTAATCCTTCTGTGCTATCAAGGCCTCCGCCTGCATAAACCTGTATCTCGGGTTCAACGGGGCTATTTTTATTGAACGCTCGAAGTATCCCGCGGCCTGGGCGAAATCCCCGGTTTCCGCAAGCGCTATCCCGAGATTCGATAGTATATCCACCGACTTGGGTTCCTTTTGCAAACGCCGTTTGAATCCGTCAATTGCCCGTTTAAGCTGGATTTTTGCCTCCTGCGCCCGACCGAGTGCCTTTAGCGCTATGCCCTTGTTGAAAAAGATTTCAGATACGTCGTTTTTGATGTGCGGCCTGGCGTAATATTGAAGCGCCATGTCGCAGATGTAAACCGTCTCCTGAAATTCCCGGTTAATAAGCAGGTCTTCACCGATACTATAGTAGGTCTTTAACGTCAAAGGCGGGTAAGTCCTGATGGCCTTCATATACAAATCGACTGCTGCGCCCGATTGTCCCACTCGGCTGTAGGTCAGGGCCTCGGCTATGTAAAACTGGGAAGCTATTACCCTGCCTTCCTGCGAAGCGATGGGCGCCGCCAGGTTGTCTATCGGGGCGTAGTTATCGGTCAGGACGATACTGCCGGGTTTGTTCTTCAGCGTTTGGGTTTCTTCGGGGCTTAAAAGCCAGACGCTGTTGTAATCCCTTTCAAGCTCTCCGACAATCTTTTCGATGTCGATTGGCTGCTTTGATGCGATAAGGACAAACGTGTTCCTGTTGTAATATTCATATTTCGTTGATAAAACACAGACGTATTTGAATGTTTGCTCAAGGGTCTTAAGAACGCTTCCTATGACAAGCCCGCTCTCATAAAAATCAATGAGGTTGAGCATATAAAAGCCGTCGTCTTTGAGGATTTGGGCCAACTTTTCATTGAACTGCCGCGTGACGAGCTGATATGGCACACAAAAATGGTCGTAGGCGTCGCCATAGATAAAATCATAGCGATTCACGACCTCTCCCATCTGTTTTCGGGCGAGAATCCCGTCGATTACATTTCTTCCGTCCATCGTGAAAATGTTGATGCCGTGGTCTTTTGGCATCCCGAATGCCTCAATGACCGCACGCGTTACGTCGGGGTCTATCTCGGCAACGTCCACCCTGCATAAGGGCCATCGTTTTTTAAGATACCGCGGGAAAACAAATCCTCCTCCGCCTATGGTCAGCGTGGCTGTGTCGTTTATATCCCGGCCTGATTGCACCATCGCGGCCGCGTAAATCCTCGCGTAATCATATTGCAGATTGTTTATATCGTTCATTATCATTTCGCTGTGCTTGAGCTTGTCCTGAAAGAACGCTCTTTTTTCCGGCCTGTCGGATTCCCTCCTGACCAGGATGTGGCAGTAATGTGTCTCATCTTCGAACACGACGTTCGGGTCGGGTTCTTCCCGCAGTGATAGCTCCGCTCCTGTCCGTGCGGCCCAGGGGCTTGTGGCCGTCCCGATAAAAAGCAGGATTATAAATATCCCCGACCACAGCACTATCGCCCGGTGCCACGGGCAGTAAATCAATCCCGCTGCCAAAAGCGACAGGGCGCTTGCCCAGATAACACCCGTGGTTCCCAGGGCCGGAATCAGCCAGAATCCCGCCAGGAACGTTCCCGCGATGCTGCCGGCTGCGCCGCATGCGTATATAGTGCCAATAGTCCTGCCTTTTGACGTTTTATGCTCGAGCGCCGCTTTTGCGATTACGGGGCTTATCACGCCTAAAAATATCGAAGGCAGCATCAGCACCGTCGAAACATACAAAAGGACATACATCGGCCAGCTTAGCTGCCACAGGACCGTCCACGCTCCGAAGCGATTGCTCAAAACGATGGCCCCGACGCAGGTAATGGAAGCAACGCTCAGGAGTATCCCTATGCTTTTTTTATTCGCCGAGCGGTCCGCAATTCTGCCCCCGATGAAATTACCTATAGTCATTCCCGACAGGACCACGCCTATAACGGCCGTCCAGGTGTATAGCGACGAGCCGAGGTGTCGCGCCGCCATTCGTCCGGCCGAAAGCTCGAGCATCATAAGACAGACGCTGGCCAGGAACACTGTCGAACCAAGCATAACCGGCGCAATCGGCTTATTTTGACCTGTATGGATTTTACTCATATTCGAATTCCCGCCCACTATATCAAAATTGTTTGTTAAACACAACCGCTTAGCAATAGATATACGCAAAGTAGCGAACTATGCTATTGCTTTGACAATTCACCCTGCCCGTCGCTATATTGTCTGCGATGCTTAAAACGCTTCGTATAATCTTATTAAACAAATACTTGAGCTTTATTATTTGTCTTGCTCTTGCGTCGAGCACATTAGCTGTGTACTGGCAAGTTCGTCATCACCAGTTTGTCAGTTTTGACGACGACCAGTACATTTACAACAACAATCATATTAAAACCGGCCTTACGTGGGACAATATTGTCTGGGCCTTCACGCATGACCACGCCAGAAATTATCATCCTCTGACGTCAATTTCGCACATGCTTGATTGCACTCTTTATGGTTTGAATGACGGCGGCAATCACCTTACCAATCTGTTGTTCCATATTGCAAATGTTCTTTTGCTTTTTTTAGTTCTTAAAAGTATGACGGCCAACATTTGGGCGAGCGCTTTTGTAGCGGCGTTATTTGCCCTGCATCCTCTTCACGTTGAATCCGTTGCCTGGGCTTCCGAGCGGAAAGATGTTCTTAGTGCATTTTTCGGTTTTTTGACCATGACCGTGTATTATCGATACGCTAGAAATCCGGGATTCCGTTTCTATTTGCTTGCAGTTATGCTGTTTGCTTTGGGCCTGTTGGCCAAGCCGATGCTCGTAACTTTGCCGATTCTGTTGCTCCTTCTTGACTATTGGCCGCTGGGGAGGGTAACTGACAATTCACGGCTGGCAGGGGGCGGCTGGAAATGGTTAATTATTGAGAAAATCCCCTTTTTTGCCCTTGCGGCCATTATAGGCGTGATTACTTTTTCCATTCAAAAAAGTGCAGGTTTTGTGCAGGATTTTTACGAAAATCCCTTGGTCTTGAGGATGGAGAATGCCGTTACGTCATACATAATCTATATTATTAAAATGTTTTGGCCTGTAAATCTGGCTATCTTTTATCCTCATCCCGGAAGCACTTTGTCTTTTTTGCAGACGGGACCTGCCTTTTTCGTGCTTTTGTGTATAACAATCCTGGCCTTGCGGCAGGTGCGCAGACGTCCTTGGTTTGCCGTCGGCTGGTTTTGGTATTTAATAAGTATGCTTCCCGTTATCGGCCTGGTTCAGGTGGGTCTGCAGTCCCGAGCCGACCGTTATACTTATATGTCTTATACGGGGTTGTTTCTAATTGTTGCCTGGGGGGCTGATGAGATGTTTGCTCGTTTGCGTTATAAGAAAATTATCCTCGCGACAATGGCCGGGGCGTCAATTTCGATTTTGGCTGTTCTTACATTGTTACAGGCGGCGCACTGGCAAAACAGCGAAACATTATACACTCACGCGACAAAGGTTGTTAAAGGAAACTGGTGGGCTCACCAGAACCTCGGTCTGGAGTTTGTAAAGCAGGGCAAACTGGACCAAGCCATAAAGCATCTTTCGGAGGCCCTTCGTATTAATCCTGAAAGCGAATTCGTCAAAAATGACCTTGCGGCGGCCCTTTTCAAACAAGGCGATATTGAGCAGGCAATCAAGCTGTATCAGGAGTTTCTGCCTCCGCTGCCCGAAAACATAAACCTTATCCCGATAACTGATAACGAACTTTTCCGGAATCGAAGATTCGTTAAAACTATGCGTTTTTTTTCCGAAGGGCATGCAAACCTCGGCCTTGCTCTTATGCAGCGAGGCGAGTATGACAAAGCGGTTAATCACTTTCTTGCTGCAATTCAGTTTAAACCGGAGCTGGTCCCTGTGGTCGTAGATGCCGCGGATTCGCTTTTCAGGCGGGGCAGGGTTGAGGAGGCGGAAAAACTTTATCAGCAGATTCGGAAGTTGCTGCCGGAAGATTCGGATGTGCGTAATCGCTTCGGTGTCGCTCTTGAAAAAAACGACCCGAATATCGAATCAGCAACAAACGCTCCGATTCTGCCTTGACAGAATTGTCTCCGCGAAATACAGTCCTATGCGATGCCGAAAACGCTTTACATAATCGATGGTCACGCTCATATTTATGCCGCGTATTTTGCCCCGATGAGACAGCGGCTGACAAGCCCCGCCGGTGAGCCGACAAAGGCCGCGTATATTTTCACCACGGCCGTCCTGGGCCTGATTAAGAACCAAAAGCCCGATATGCTCGTCGTTGCGATGGATAGCATCGCGCCTACTTTTAGGCACGAAATTTACACGGAATACAAGGCACAACGCCCCCCAATGCCCGATGATATGCCCGTGCAGATACGAAGAATCGAGCAAATCCTGTCGGCGATGAATATCCCCGTCCTGCGTGTGGATGGTTTCGAGGCCGACGACATAATAGGGACGCTTGCAAAAAAGGCGTCGAAACAGGGCATTGACGTGTATATATGCTCGAAGGATAAAGACGTTCTCCAGCTTCTCGACGAGCGTATCCGCGCATTCGACGTCAAGACGGATAAAGAATTCGATATAGCCCGGATGTCCGAAGAAATGAAAATGTCGCCTGGGCAGTTCCTCGATGTTCTTGCGCTTCAGGGCGATGCCTCGGATAACGTGCCGGGGGTGGCCGATGTCGGGCCTAAAACCGCCCTTGAATGGATTCAAAAATACGGCTCTCTTGAAAACCTGCTGGCGCATGCCGATGAAATCAAAGGCAAGCGCGGCGATAACCTGCGCAAATCGAAAGATGTAATCGACCTGAGCAAACGGCTGGTAACGATTGATTGCGATATGCCGCTTGATATCGACGAAAAGGGCTTCACGCTCAAGCCCTTTGACTCGGCGAAGCTGACGCAAATTTTCAACGAGCTTGGATTTGCACGCATAATCGGGCAAATGGGTCTTTCGGCAACGGAAAAACCGGCTGTTACCGTAAAATCGCAATCATTATTCGGGCCGGTCGATAATTTTGATTCCGCCGCGACCGCCGGCCACGACTATCGGCTCATCGACACACAGGAAAAATTCGATTCGTTTCTCGAAAAGCTGAAAAAGCAGCAATTGTTTTCAATCGATACCGAGAGCACATCATTATTCCCGATGCGGGCGGACCTCGTAGGTATCAGCTTTTCCTGGAAGCCAAAAACCGGTTTTTACCTTGCCGTTAGAGCGCCGATGGGGGCTAAACGACTGTCTCTGGCGGACGTGCGGGATAAGCTATCGCCGATTCTTATCGACCCTGCCGTAAAAAAAATCGGGCAAAACTTCAAATACGACATCCTTGTTTTGCGAAATGCCGGCCTTCTCCTGAAGGGGGTCTATTTCGATACGATGGTCGCCTCGTATTGTCTCGACCCGCAACGGCAAAGCCATTCCCTCGATAATATGGCCCTTGATTTTCTAAATTATCGGTCAATACCGATTTCCTCGCTAATCGGCAAAGGCAAAAACCAAATCACGTTCGATATGGTCGATACCGCCTCGGCCTGTGAATACTCTGCCGAGGACGCCGATATGACCTTACAGGTATATCACTATCTTGACCGGCGTCTCGAAAGCCAGCCTGGGATAAAGAAACTGTTTTACGAGGTCGAGATGCCGTTGGTATCGGTCCTTGCGGAGATGGAATACAACGGCGTATCGCTCGATACGCAGCTTCTGAGGGATATGTCGGAGGATATTACCGGTTCGCTTAACCGGGTAGTTGACGAGATTTACACGACGGCCGGCACGCCGTTCAATATCGACTCGCCCAAACAGCTTGCCGAAATCCTTTTCAGCCGGCTCGGTCTGAAACCCGTCCGCCTCGGCAAAACAGGCCAAAGCACTGATGCTGCTGTTCTCGAAGAGCTTGCCGGCGAGCACCCGATTATTAATTTGATTCTCGAATATCGCACGCTGAGCAAATTGAAAAATACCTATGTCGATAAATTAGGCACGCTCATAAACCGCAAAACCGGACGGGTGCACGCCTCTTTCAACCAGACCGTAACTGCCACAGGCCGATTAAGCTCCAGCGACCCGAACCTGCAAAATATCCCAATCCGCACGCCTTTGGGCAGTAAAATCCGTTCCGCGTTTGTCCCCAAAAACAAGACCGATTGTATCCTCAGCGCCGATTACTCGCAAATCGAGCTTCGCCTTTTGGCTCATTTTTCAAAAGATAAGGCCCTGCGGGAGGCCTTCGCCGCCGATATGGATATTCACCGTTTTGTCGCCTCGCAAATTTTTAACGTTCCAATTGAAAAAGTAACTTCCGAGATGCGTTCACGCTGTAAGGCCGTAAATTTCGGCATAATTTACGGGCAGGGAGCGCTTGGCCTTGCCAATACCACCGGCCTGACGCCGCAGGAGGCCAAAAAATTCATCGACGACTATTTTGCCCGATACAGCTCGATTCGTGATTTTATGGATGGTGTCGTCGAGCAGACCCAAAAAACCGGCTACGCCGAGACGATTCTTGGGCGAAGGCGAAATATCCTTAACCTGACCGGCCCAAATCCCGGCAAACGGGCACAGGCCCGCCGATTGGCCGTTAATACCGTCATTCAGGGTTCCGCCGCCGATTTAATCAAGGTCGCGATGGTCAATATCCAGCGAAAAATCGAGGCCGAAAATCTTCCCGTAAAAATGCTCCTCCAGGTCCACGACGAGCTGGTCTTCGAGCTGCCTACAGCCGAGGCCGAACGCCACGCCAAGTGGATTTCATACGAGATGACCTCCGCGATAAAGTTAGACGTTCCCCTGAAAGTCGATATTACCTACGGCCCAAGCTGGTTAGGAGAAAAATAATCCTCCGATTTGTCGGGATAATCCACACCAGGCGGAACCCAACATGAGTGGAATCGAAGGGACGAGCGGTCTGCTTTATATCCCGTTCGAAGAAGAGTTGCAATTTTGCCTCTTACCTTCTCGTCCGCCTTTCATCTGACGTGGGTGGGCAGGCGGATTTCCTCACCATTTTCCCTTCTTATTTTATTACTTTTTAATCATCTTCCCAGGCAATTTAGACGATTATTTACTATGCAGCAGGGGGATGCTATACGAACAACAAATTGACGGGGTTTTTATAGTGAAACTATTAGGAGGGATAACTATGAGAGTTCGGTATTTGCCGCTCTTTTCTTTGGTGGTTGCTCTCTTCATCACTTGGCAACAAGCTTGCTGCTTCGCAGAATTATGCCCAGCTTGCGGGGGCAGCGGCTTTATATCTTGTCCTGATTGTGGAGGCACGGGTGTAGGAACCACATATGTTGTTGTAAATGGCTTGCGTGCGTATGACGGATGCCCGAGGTGCGGCGGTCGGCCGGCCAAACGGAATCCCTTTAGCCCCGGCTCGCCCGGCACCAAACGGATACGGTGTCCGACCTGTGGAGGCACGGGCCAGGTGCAATCACAGCAGTCTTCAACATCCAATCAACCCTCCTCCAACCAGGCCGCTTCGCGCAATTCCGAGGCCGAAAGACAAAGAGCGCTTGCAGAACAGCGCAAGAAGGAACAGGAAGAGGCAAAACGGTTCAACGATGCAAAACAGGAAGCATTGAGGTGCTTGAAGGGGATTGCGGAGAATGAACTCGGGCTTAAGTGTATCGACATGAACAACACCCTGGGGCTAAAGGGGATTGGGGAAATGGGAACAGGCGACCTCGGACTCAAGGGGATTGAGGACTCAACGTCGCCTGCGCCGGTTGATTCTTCACTGGTTGATTTACGGCATTTGGACCCGAACAGGCCTATTATTGTTGACCCGTACGTCGTGAGAGGCAAAGAGCGGGTATTCGCGGCCCAACTTGACCCTGAGACGTACAAGAACACCAATTACAAGGAGGGTTATGAATGTCTCAAAAGGCATGACCCTTACACAGCGGTGAAATATTTCGAGCAGGCGTGCAAGGAGCGTCCACAAGACCCTGTGGTTCGCGATGGGCTTTACCTGGCCCAACACATGATAAAAACGCGCGAACAAACGAATCTGGAAGAACGATGCCGAGCGGCTAGGGAAATGGCAGCCAGGGCCACGGCGCAAATCGCGGCCTATCCACAATATGCAGCACTGCCCGCCCTGTGGCTCAGGGAAGCGCACCAACTCTGTCCGCAAGACCCGGAAATCCGCGACGCCAGCAGCATTGCCTACGGCATGTTTCTGGAGCAGGAGAGAAGCAGTAGCCAGAGCCGGGAACAGAAGGAACGGGAGGAACGGGCATTAAGAAAGGCCGACACCTGTGTGCCGTTCATTTTCAAGGGGAATTATGCCGAGGCGATTCGTATCTTGAAGGATGCGCAAGCCATAAGTCCCGGCCAATTCAACATCGAGAACACCCTCTCTTATCTCGAAGGTGTGGAAGTTGGGCGAGCCGAAGCGCAAGGGCAGAATAACCAAAGAGACCGAGAACAAAAGGAACGGGAGGCGCAGGCGCTAAGAAAAGCCGATACCTGCGTGCCATTCATTTTCAAGGGCAACTTTGCCGAGGCAATTCGCGTCCTGAAGGAGGCCCAGGCCATTAGTCCCGGCCAGCGCAACATCGAGAACACCCTTTCTTATCTCGAAGGTGTGGAACTTGGGCGAGCCAAAGTAAACAAGCAGAAAGAAAAAGAGTACTAAATCTATGAAAGGGAAAAAGCCGTGATACCAAAAGGGAAAATTGTGCAGTTTATTGAGACCTGCGTCATCTTTTTATGTGTGGCCGTCGTGTTTCTGTGCTCGGGCGTCTGCCTTGCGGAGACAAAATCTGTCTCTTACACCTCGATGTTCGGAAATTACAGCGTTTCTGTCCCGGATGGCTGGAAAGTAACTCACGACTTCGAGCAATACCACTATACCGAGGACAATTTCAGACACCCAACCGAACCTGCTTTTAATCTAAACATCCGTTACTATGCAAGATATGCAACGCATCGACTACCCAATGGTTGGCTTGAAATGTACGCAGATGGGAATGACTATTGCAGTCAAACTATAAACCCTCTTTCCACAGGAAACAAATCAGCAAAAACCATTCATGATGTTAATATCAACGGTAAAGGGTCTAAGAGATTCGTCGTAACTGCGGAAAAACACGAGGTAAAACATCCTGGGTACTTGTTCGGGGATGATGTGCAGCAACTTATCTTCCCCGGCGAACATGCCTATACAGTCATCCCCGTCAATAGTGGATTTTACGTTTTGACATATCTAGCACCTCAAGGTAACTTCAAAAAATACGAGAAATCCTACGAGCAGATGGTTTCCTCATTCAACCTGCTGACCGAGTATCCCAATTCGTATACTACTATGGTTGTGACTCAGGAAGTAATTTCGTATTTTCGTCAGCAATTACATTCTGACAATACTCACAGAAAAAGCAATGCAGTTTATATGCTGGGAAAGATAAAAGATGCTGAGTCGGTTCCTGACCTTATTCGTGCTTTAGAGGATAGTGACAGTGACGTAAGGTGGTCTGCGGCAGATGCCCTCGGAGAAATAGGTGACAACAGTGTAGCGGAGCCATTACGCAACTTGCTTTACGACCCAGCCGAATACGCAAGAAAATCTGCAACTGATGCCTTGAAACAAATCAACGCGCCGGTTACGGCAGATGAGTTGAAAAAAGACGGAAAATTGCATGAAGCGTTCAACCAGTATATGGCCGACTTCAAAATCATGACTAAACTTTATGAGGGGAAAACCAAGGGTAAACTGCAGGAGTACCGTGAGACAATCCTGCGTAAAAAGATTATCGAGCTTGCGCTGGAGATGAAGCCGGCGCCGGCAGTCCCCAAAGAGGCAGAACGGTTTATGACCCGAGGGGCAGTGGCATTGAAAAACGCAAAAGACGCCGATGATTTTAATGATGCGGTGACGGAATTCGAAAAGGTAACCTTGGCTGCGCCCTGGTTGGCAGATGCGTATTCCAACCTGGGGGTAGTGCAGGACAAGGCAGGTCGATATGAACCGGCCATTAGGAGCTTGAAGCTATACCTTTTAGCTGCGCCCGCTGCCGCTGACAGAAACGCCGTTGAAAAACTTATTTATGAGATTGAATATAAACAGGAGAAGGCAAAGGAGAAGGTGGAGACTGAACGCAGGGAACAAGAACGATACGGATGGATATCGGGTCGCTGGGCATTGACGGAGAAATTAGATTGTACCAGGTTCGACATGCATATGACCCTCAACCCAAGAACTGTGGAGTTCATCAAATCTGGTGATATTGTTGAGGCCTACGTTGAAGGTGACAGAACAAAACCGCTTGGCTTAAGATGTTTAGTTTCTGATAGAGTAAGATGGCAGCGCAATAGTCCAGACCAATTCGAACAAGGCAGATGGATTGACATTTCTGTTAATGTAAGCTCTGATCAAAGACGGATCAAATACACCTATCCTAGCTTTTGGAGGGAGGACGGAAAGCAGGACCGTACCGTCGACTGCACTTTAATTAAGGAATAACCACGCTGTTGCTTATTGAATGAGGAGCACACGATGAAACAGAAAACGAGAATTGTATTAATATCAACATTCAGCATTGGGATGATGCTTGTTTTGGCTTGCCCCGTGCGGGCACAGGTAGGCAACCCGCAGGAAACACTTAAGCAATATATTGCCGAGCTTCAAAAGGACCCGAATGACAACGCCTTGCGGGAAAAGATTATCAAACTTGCGCTGGAGATGAAGCCGGCGCCGGCAATTCCTGAGGAGGCAAGACGCCATTACGTAATGGCCCTCACCCTGTTCGAGGACGCCAATAATATTAAGGACTTTAATGATTCCATCGAAGAATTCAATAAGGCGTTGTTGGCTGCACCGTGGTGGCCTGAAGCCAACCTGAAGCTTGCCGTGGCACTGAAGGCAGCCCAGCGGTACGACGAGGCCATCGGTGCGCTGAATCTGTATATCTCCACGAATCCTGGGGAAAAGGAGGCACGGTCGGCACAAGATGAGATTTATATCTTGGAGGCGAAACAGAAAAAGGCGGCGAAAGAATCTGCAGCAACGGCGAAAAAAAATACTGAAGAAGAACATCGAAAGGAGACCGAACGGAGCAAAGAGGGAGAATTGGCTGGAACGCTAAGAGATAGGGTGTGGCGAGAGAACCGAGTGCCCGATCGCGCATATCATCTTTACCTTAAAGTTGATGGTGATGAGCTGGTTGAGTTTTCGATCTGGGACAATCCTTGGAATGGAGGGCCGAAAAAGGGCTCCATATTCAACGATTGCATATGGCGATGGCCCTTGCGAAGCAGGAACTTCATTGTGACACAAGGGGAAGCGCATGTTCTCATCAGCGAAGACGGTAACATGATCTTTGTTGAGGAAGAAGATACGCAACCTCCGCACCATGTCGTACGGAAGCCATTCGTTCGACAGCGATAACCCGGCGGACACGGCGCTGCGTGAGAAAATCATTAAACTTGCACTGGAAATGAACTCGGCACCGGCAGTACCCAAAGAGGCAGAGCGATTTATGACCCGAGGGGCAGTGGCACTGAAAAACAAGGAAGGCGCCAATGATTTTAATGACGCGGTAACGGAGTTCGGAAAGGTAACCTTGGTTGCGCCCTGGCTGGCAGATGCCTATTCCAACCTGTGAATAATGGGGTGAATAATGGAAACAGATACCATTTTTTTGTCCAAAGAAACCGGCGGGGCAAGCCGCCTGCGGAGGATTTGATTCGATTTTAGGATTTTACGAGTATCGAGTATCAAGCATCTAACCTTGTCTAACTGTGTCTAAGTTTGTCTAAGTGCGTTTTCAGCGTAAAAATCGTTGTTGGTTATACTTGGTCATAGTTAGGCATACTATGTCATACTACTGCATACAACGTTTTTTAGCTTAAAAATGAAGGTGGCCATACTTAGCCATGTCGAAAACCTTGGCCATCTATGGTCATCTGCGTTTTCAGCGTAAAAATAAGGTTTTCCAGTTCGGCTTGTCAGAAAAGTAACAAAAACGAACAAAAACTGCTCAAAACCGTTAAAAAGCGCGTATTTTCCGCAAAAAACGCAAATTTTCGTTAAAAAGCGGCTAAAACCTGTGATAATGAAAAAAGCCGGATGGTTTGCCGCCCGGCCTTTTTAGACAAACTGTCGAATGCTGTTAGTGACGAACAACAAAACCGATAATCGCCTGACGGCTCAAAGTGCCCGAGAAGGTGGCGCTTGGCGTCTCTTTTGCGCCAGTTGCGGATTTGATACCGACTGCACCGGATGACGATGTCAGCCGATATGCAAACCATCTGCTAAAGCCGTTATTCATCGTGTATATTCCACTGTTCCCACATTCAGCCGCGGCGAATACCATATCTCCGTTGCACGTAAAAAGGGCGGAAGTCGTAATCGGATTGGGAAATCCTGTCGCCGTGGCCCTGCTGGCCTTTGCACCGGTAAGAACCGATTGATTTACGTTCTGAAGAAATACGTGTCCGTACTCAACTTCACTCGGCACGCCGCTCCACGATACGGCGAAGTGGTCATCCGTTGCCGCCGCTATGCCTGCGTCATTGAGGATAAATGCCGCGACATAGTTTTGTGCGTATGTGGTGCCGACGTTGCGCTGGATGATTTTTGTCATCGGCCGGCCGCCGTACGTCACGGAATTTAAAGTCGTGGGTCCGGAGCGTTCGGCAAAAGCGATAAAAACCAGTGCGCGATTGACGGCGGGTAATTGCGGCACGGGATGCCACAGACCATTGCTGAAACCGCCGCCGAGAATTTCCACCTTCGCCGCGGACGCAGTGGTAGTCGTTGTTGTTATAGATGTAGTGCTTCCCCCGCCGGGTGGTATGCTGGTTGTCGTTGCGATGGCAGTAGTTGTTGTTCCGCTTGTAGTGGTTGACCCGGTTGTGGTAATTGCAGAGATGCCAATCAGGCAAGACATTATAATCACGAAAAAACAAATTTCCTTCTTCATAATAAATTACCTCATTGTATTTTGCTTGTTCGAGTTCTTTATAGTTCTCTACCGCCTTTGAATGAATAAAAACTTAAAAATGATACGTCAGAACCGAACCTCTTATATGCTCATACGTTCGTCCTCCAAAAATGACGGATTTCGCAGATATATAACACATTCTCTCTATGCTGAAATTTTAACTATCAGGGCCTGGCTTGTCAATAAATATAAGCAGAGTCCCTTTTTTTTCCTGACTTAAAAAGCGTTACCTTGCCTCAAAATGGCTCCACACGTAGTTGCCCGCGTAATAGACGTAGTATTTGCCGTCTATCGGCGTCGGGTAATTTGCAGAACTGGAGTATCAGTCAGTGAAGCTGGTGCAGTTGATTTGCAACTGGGCTGAGTTCCGGGAGTTGATATAAATGTCTAACGACGTTGCTTCCCGGCAGAATGTGCCTGAGTCGTTATTTTTGAATGGTGCCGATATGCTTGTTCTCGAATTGCGTGCCGGCGTGAAGCCGTTGACGTTCGGCCATGTATGAGTTGCACGGTTAAAGCTGCTGGTTTGCGGGCTGATTGCCGATGGCGGCCAGGGCGGCGAACTGGTCCGGCTCCATTTCAAAAATATCATCAAGTGCGGTTACCGAGAAAATCGCCTTTGTAGCCGTAGCAACACTGCACAGCAACAGCCGGTGATTGCAGTCCAACAGCAGCTTTCTGAGTTTAAGAAGTTTGGATAAGCTCGATGATGTTACGATATCAACGTGTGAAAAGTCGATTATGACGTCGCAGTCGCCGCGTTCGCGCACTACTTCAGTAACGTTCTTCAGCTCTTCGTTCAAGCTCGGTTCTGGAGAGGCGTCCACAAGAATCACGTTATCCGCTAAATCCTGAATCCCCATTTTATAACTCCTTTCCGGTTACGCCTCGGCCTAAGCCGAGATGAGTCGTAAAATTACACCAAAAATCAGCGTTGTTTACTCAAAGTATGTCTAATCACATCTGAGTTTACAAACCCCTTCAATTATCTTTCGTCAATTTCGGCGTGGTGATTCACAGAAAATATGAAACTAATGGGGAAAATCAGAGACAGATGCGCATTATAGGACTATGAATTGAGTTAGAACGAGACAATTGCGCCCGGCAGGAGTCGAACCTGCAACCTTCGGGTTCGAAGCCCGACACTCTGTCCAGTTGAGCTACGGGCGCTTATGACGTTCCAATTGGTCAATATAGCAATTTCTTCGACAAAATGTCAAACCTTTACTAAATCCGATATAAAGTAATGCTTTCGAGGACAAATTGCCGGCACTTTCAAAGGCGGTCTGTTTGTTTGGGACAAGATATAAAGACGAAATAATTTTTGTTGCTAATCCCCGTTTTGCGAATAATATATCTGAACGAATGTAAAGGCGGCGTAGCCAAGTGGCCTAAGGCGACGGTTTGCAAAACCGTTATTTCGTGGGTTCGACTCCCACCGCCGCCTGTGGCAGATGGTATAAAGTTCTTTTACTGCCGAGGTAAAACTCAGATATGAAAGGATATTGTAATGGATTACAATCGCTTCATTGAGGAGCAGATTGCGGAAATCAAAAAAGTCGTAGGAAATGGCAAAGCGATAAACGCCTTGAGCGGGGGAGTTGACAGCTCGACGGTTACAGTGCTGGCTCACCGCGCTATCGGTAATCAGCTTAAAACCATATTTATCGACAACGCCCTTATGCGCGAAGGTGAGCCGAAGCGAGTTGTCAAAATCTTCTCAGATATGGGAATACCCGTTGAGCTGGTTAATTCGCGAAAGGAATTTCTCACGGCGCTCAGGGGGCTGACCGACCCTGAAGAAAAACGGCAGGCAATAACAGATACTTTTTATTCGAAGGTTTTCAGCCGGCTTGTTAAGGAATCAGGGGCGCAATTTCTGATGCACGGCACAATCCTGACCGACATCGAGGAAACAGTGGCCGGCATCAAGCGTCAGCACAATATCCTTACTCAATTGGGCATCGACACCGAGAAATCATACGGCTACAAGGTAATTGAGCCGTTGAAGACCCTGCGGAAAGACGATGTTCGAAAAGTCGCTGAGCTGCTTGGCATACCGAAGGAAATTTCGCAGAGAATACCGTTCCCGGGGCCGGCGCTGGCCGCAAGAATCGTCGGCGAGGTAACTGAGGAGCGTCTCGAAACCGTCCGGGCTGCAACGGCAATAGTTGAGGAAGAGCTGGCCGATAGCGACTCATTTCAGTATTTGGCCGTCCTGCTTAACGATTACGCAACCGGCATCAGAAACAACAAGCGGGAATTCGGCCAGATTATAGTCGTTCGCTGCATTGAAAGCATCGACGCGCGCGTGGCTACTGCAACTCGGCTGCCGTGGGAAAAGCTGGAACGTATTTGCAGGCGAATTACGGAGATAAAGGGCGTCAATCGCTGCCTTTACGATTTAACCCCAAAACCGCCCGCGACGGTTGAGTATATATAGAAATTATCCAAAAAAGCCAAAGTAAGCTACTATGGATTAAAAGCCCATAATAGTTTTTTTATTAAATTCTAAGCCCATACAGGTCTGTTTAATCATTTACCCAGATTGGAAGAAGTTTCATAACTCGTTTATAAATAATAAGTTACATCACCAGCGAAACGTCTATGTAATTTTAAGATTCCCACAAAACGTCAAAAAAAGCAAAAATAAGTGGTAAGCTATTGACAAACGATGTTAAAATAGGTAATATAGATAAACTTGGGGAAATAGGGCACTCAAGGCGGTTAAAGCAGGTCGCCTTTGTAACTAAGGATGATTTTTACCAAATCATTGATTTTGACTGAAAGGAGCAATATGTATAGAGAAGCAAAAAGTTTCATTATAATCATATCATTTGGAATAATTGCCTGTCCGCTAATGGCAGGGCCAACGGTTACTATGACCCGACAAAGCGGTTATTACAGTGGTGTAGGTGGTGAGTTTACAGCGATTCCAAGTGGTGTTCCCGGCCTTATTGATGGCGCTACTGTTCAGACGTTCTGTCTTGAATATAATGAGTATATATACCTTAATCATACTTATGATGTAGTTATTAACAATAAGGCAATAAATGGGGGCGTGGGTTCTTCCGGCGACCCGCTTGACCCCAAAACCGCGTTTCTTTACGACGCATTTATTGATGGCGGGTTAGCCGCTCTTGGGTATAACTATACGCCGGGCGCGGGGCGCAGCGCTTCCGCCGGTGCGCTTCAGAATGTAATATGGTTTATCGAAGGCGAACGAGGTAAAAACTGGGTTGATGGCGATAATTCGCTGCAGGACAAATTCTACCAGGCCGCTCTTGGCTGCGGCTGGACGGATATAGGCAGCGTTCGAATTATAAATCTTTACCAGAACGGGAGGCTATGCCAGGACCAACTCGTTCAAATCGTCGTTCCAGCCCCGGGGGCAGTATTGATGGTCGGTATCGGAGCAGCGTTAGTCGGCTGGATGAGACGCAAGCAGATGTTCTGACCTGAAGAAATAAATGTAATCCTGAAGGGCTTGCAGGAAGAAGAGACCTGCAAGCCCTTGTTTTTAGCTGCACGGAATTTTACTTTCAATTGTCGTGAAGGAGGATAAGCTATTTAATGATGAAGACGAATATTGGAAACAGCATTCTGGAGCTGGTTGACGGCGATATTACCGAAATGGATACCGACGCCATTGTCAATGCCGCCAACGCGCGGTTGGTTATGGGCGGCGGAGTGGCGGGGGCAATCAGGCGAAAAGGAGGACCGGCCATTCAGCAGGAATGTTACAAAATCGGCGGGACATACGTGGGCGGCGCTGTCATAACCACAGGCGGGAATCTCAAGGCAAAATACGTTATACACGCGGTCGGGCCGCAAATGGGAGAGGGTGAAGAGGATGAAAAACTCAAAAACGCGACGTTAAACTCGCTGAAATTAGCGGATGGGCACAAATTGGAAAGCATTGCCTTTCCCGCGATAAGCGCAGGGATATTCGGCTTCCCGATAGACCGATGCGCACAGATTATGCTTAGGACAACAATTGATTATCTTAAGGGAAAGACCGGATTAAGAAGGGTTGTGTTTTGCCTGTTCGGCAGGGACAGTTACGGTGTTTTCGAGAATCAACTCAAACTGGAATCCGCCCTATGAAAGCGATGGTGTTGAAAAAGCCGGGCGAGCCGCTGACACTCATTGAATTGCCGATACCGAAACCCAAAGAAAAAGAGATACTCATTAAGGTCAGCGTTTGCGGGGCGTGCCGGACGGATTTGGATGAGGCGGAAGGGCGATTGGCGACCATATTACCGGTTGTGCCGGGGCATCAGGTTGTGGGCAAAGTTGCGGAATTGGGCAGGGGGGTAACAAGACATAAAGTCGGCGACAGGGTTGGGGTAACGTGGCTGTATAGCTCCTGCGGACAATGTAATTTTTGTAAAGCCGGGCAGGAGAACCTTTGCCTCGATGCGAAATGGACAGGCAAGGACGCCGACGGCGGATACGCCGAATATATGGTTATTGGAGAGGACTACGCATACCCGCTCCCGAGGCGGTTTACCGATTCACAGGCGGCGCCTCTTTTATGCGCGGGCGTCATCGGCTATCGAACTTTTTGTTTGGCTGAAATTAAAAAAGGTGAGACAATCGGCCTGTTCGGTTTCGGGGCGTCTGCCCATATCGTTATTCAAATCATCAAACACAAATTTCCGGATAATCCCGTTTATGTGTTTACAAAGACAGGGGAACACGCGGAATTAGCGAAATCATTAAGCGCTTCCTGGACAGGCCGGTCAGGTGATATGCCGCCTCACAAGTTGGAAAAGATTATGGATTTTACGCCTGTAGGGGAGTGTGTGAGGGACGCGTTAAAAGTGCTAAACAGGGGCGGTCGGCTGGTCATAAACGCGATACGAAAAGAGACGCCGGTTCCGGCGCTCGATTACGCCGAATATCTCTGGCTTGAAAAAGAAATCAAAAGCGTCGCCAACGTTACCCGCAGGGACGCGGAGGAGTTTTTGCCGTTGGCCGCCGAAATCCCCATTGTCCCGACAATCGAAGAATTCCCGCTCGAACAGGCAAACGAGGTTCTGAGACGTATAAAACGGTCTCAATTGAGGGCAGCGGGGGTTTTAAGGGTCGTTGATTAGCAACAGAGCGGCTTTGTTTGAAATCAAGGTTTTTTATATTTTTATGGCGGCTCAGAAGGCAGGCCTTTACCCTTTCAGCGCGGCGAGGCAATCAGGGCAGAAGAGGTGGCCGGAATCAATCCTTTTAAGTTGTCCTTCGGTAAAGTCATCCCTGCCGCAACAGTCACAGGCAAGCTTCTTTTGGGGTATTTCTGTGCTCTTGGAAGGCAACGGTTGTTCCCATGATTCTGCGGGTTCGTTTACGGCCGCAGCCGGTTCCATTTGCGATTGCAATGCTTCCTCGACTTTGAGTCGTGCCTGGATTTCGGCTTCGAGTTTCTGCTCGGCGGTTTTCCTGGCGCTGGCTTCCTCTCGCAGTTTTTGTTCGATTTCGTTCCTTGCGATGGTTTCCTGCTGCAGTTTTTGCCCGGTATCGACTATTTTAGCGGTCAGCACGTCCAGTTGATTTTGAATCTGTTCCTTTGCTCCACTCTCGGTGATTAGTTTTTGTTCGACCTCGGTTTTTGCGGAGACGAGCTGAGATTGTTGTTTTTCCAGCTCAGCCAGGCGGTCGGCGTAAGCCCTGATGTTTTCCTGGGCCGATATTCTGGCCTCGGTTTCAGCGTCTAATTTTCGTTCGGCGTCGGCCCTGGCCTGCTGTATAGCGTTCAACTTTTCCTCAAACTGTGATGCCTTCTGCGATTCGTTTTTAAGCTGTTGTTCGGCGGCGTTGATTACCCGCTCGTATGCCTCGACCTTTTGCTGTAATTCTTCTTTCGTTTTTTGCTCGTTCGAAATCCGAACCTGGGCTTCCTGGTCAAGCCGGTTTTGCAGATTATCTTTTGCCTGCAGTTCTATTTTCAGTTTTTCTTCCAGTTCCGCGATTTGCTCTTCGTAGGCGTTGGCCTGCTCGCTGAGCAGGGATTGCGACTGCTTTTCGAGCCGTCCTTTTTCTTCGGCGTGATTTCTTACGGCGGTTTCAGCCAGCGTTTTGGCTTCCGATTCGAGTTGTTGCCTTGCCGACGTTTCGGCCTGCAAGTCCTGCTGAAGCTTCTCGGTTTGCTGTCTATAGGTTTCGATTTGCTGTTCGAGGCGGTTCTTTTCTTCGGTTTGCGTCCTGGTGTTTTCTTCGGCCAATGCTTTCGTTTCCGATTCTATCTGTTGTCTTGCTGATATTTCATCCCGAAGCTGCTGCCTGAGGTTATCGATTTGCTTAACGTAGGTTTCAAGCTGTTGTTCGAGGCGCAACCGGTTTTCGGTTTCGGTGTTCAGGTTGCTGTGGATTTGTTCAACTGCCTTGTCTTTTTCGGCGAGTTTATTCTTCGCTTCGGTCAGGGCCTCGGCGTAGTATCTGGCCTTTTCCTGGGCGGTCGCGATTGACCGGCCGTACGCCTTTGCTTTTTCTTCTAATTGGTTCCTTGTCTGCTGTTCGAGTTTTTCTCTTGTTTCGACCTCGGCACGGGCTTTTTCCTCGGTAATACGCCTTGCTCTTTCTTCGGCCTCGGTCCTGCCCTGTGCCTTTGCGAGTTCGGCGGCGAGCAGGTCGGTCTTCTCCTGGGCGTCTGTTCGCGTTTTAATTTCAGATTCAAGACGCTCCTGCATCTGTTGCCGGGCCAGGTTTGCCGCCTCGTATTCGCTTTGAGCTTTTACGAACGCGTCTCTCAGCCCATTGAGATTCAGTTCCATTGCGGCTTTATCCTGTTCAAGCGATATTACCTGACGCAGGTACTGGTCGATTGTCTCGGCCTGGGAATTTATCTTCTGTTCGGCGGCGGCTCTGATGGCGGTTTCACGGCTCAACTGTGATTGTATATCCGATAGTGTCGCCGTGAAATTCGCAATTTGCTGCTGGAATTGGTTCTGCGCCTGTTGTCTTGCCAGTGCCGCCGATTCGACTGCCTCTCTGGCTTTTTGTTCGGCTTCGGCCCTGGTCTTTGCCTCGATTTCCTGCCTTGCCTCTGCGCGGGCTTTTTGCTGCGCCTGCTGCTGTAAAAGCTCCTGTGTTTCAGCTCTTACCCGCGTTTCGTTTTCGAGGTTGACCTCCAGTTGGGCGTTAATCGCCTCCTGTGTATCGAGCTTGTTCTCGAGTGAGGCGAGCTGTTCGGTGAGGCGGTTTATCTGCTGTTCTGTTTGCTCGTTGGCCGACTGACTTTGCAAAAGTTTTTCTTCGACCTGCTTGAGCGTCTTTTCGAGAGATTCGGCGTGCTGCTGGGTCTTGCCCAGCTCGTGGCTGTAAAACCTGATTTTTTCCTCAATCTCGGCCCTGGTCTGTTCCAGGACCTGTATTTTTGCCTGCTCCTCGCGGTCTGCCTTTTCTTCGGCCTGCATCAGGGATTGCGTTTGTGCCTGCGCAAGCGCCTGTGCCCTGGTCTTTTGCTCAAGTTCCACTTGAGCTTTTTCTTCTGCCAGCCGTCGCTGCTCGATTTGCTCTTTTAACTGCTCCTGAGTTTTGATTCTGGCCGCTGTTTCGGTGGCGAGTTCCTGTTCTACTTGACTGAGTCGCTCGGCGTACTGTGATACGTGTTCTTCGAGATGGCTTTTGGCTTCCTGCTCCTCGGTCAAACGCCGTTCGGTCTCGATTTTTGTCTGCTCCTGCGTCAATAAACGATTTTGCAGTTCAGTGAGCTTTTGCGGATATTCTTTTGCGGCCTCTTCTGCCTGCAAACGGCGATGCACCTCCTCATTGAGCTTATCGTTTGCCTCTTGTTTTGCTGCTGCGAGCGACTTTGCTTTTTCTTCCGCCCTCGCGAGCGTCTGGCCGTAAATTTGTGCCTTTTCCTCCAGTTCGGCCTGTATCTGCTGCTCGACTTTTTGCCAGTTTTGGGCCTGCGTTCTGATTTCATCCTGTGCCCGCGAGGCAATCTTTGACTGCTCTTCGGCAATTGCTTCCGCCCTGGCACGCTGTTGCGATTCTTCGTTGGCCTTTTGCTCCGCCTTTGTCCTTGCCTCGACTTCTTCGCTGAATTTCATTTCCGCCTGTGCTTTGGCGGTGGTCTGTGCCGACAGTTCGGCTTGTAAATGGTCAAGTTTTTGCAACAATTTTTGAATATTCTCGTTTGACTCTGTTTTGGCGTTTTGCTCAGCCGATAATTGTTCGGCCAGTTTCGTGCGTGACTGCGACAGGTCTTCGATTTGTATTTGAAGCTGTTCGATTTGTGCCTCGTATGAGTTCGCTTTTTCCCGGGCCGAGGCGATTTCGCCGGAGTAAACTTTTGCCTTTTCTTCCAATTGGGCGGTTATCTGTTTCTCGAATTCGGCGTGCGCCTGTGCCTGCCGGTTTGCCGACTGTTCTGCCCTTTCCCTGGCTTCTTCGGCTGCGGCCGCCTGCGCCTGGGCATGTGCCCGATTTTCTGATTCGATTTGCAGGTTTTTCTCGGCGAGCTGCCGGGCCTGATTAAGCTCCTCGGCCTGTTTTTCCGCCGATATTTTCGCCTGTATCACCGCTTCGAACCGTTGCTCGAGTTTGGCCCTTGTCTCGACCTCGCGCCTGGCCTGCTGTTGTGCTTCGACTTTTGCTTTTTCCTCTGCCTGTGCTATGGTCAACGCCTGCTGTTTTTCCTCATTGAGTTCGGTTGCTGTTTTTTCAGCGTGCAACCTTGCCTGATTCTCTTCTTTGAGCTTGTCTTCGAGCGCAGCGGCTGTCTTTGTCTGAACTCCAAGCCGTTCGGCGAGCTCGGCGGCTATTTCGTCGTTTGCCTTTGCCTGCTTTTCGGCTATATTTTTTGACTCTATCGCTGCGTTTAGATTTTCTTCGGCGCCTCTGAGGGCGTCGGTCAGCGAGACGATTTTACCTTCGGCCTTCGCGATTGACTGGCCATAACCTTTTGCTTTCTCCTCCAGCTCCGCTCTTATCTGTCTTTCGATTTGTATTGCTGCCTGTGCCGACTCCTGTGCCTTGTTTTCCGCTTCTATCCTTGCCTTTTGCTCGACCTGTGTTGTAGCCGTCGCTTTGGCAAGCTCTTCACTTAACCGGCCCGCTCTTTCATCCGCCGCCGCTCGTTTCTGGATTTCGTTCTGCACGCGATTTTGCAGTTCCGCCTGCTCTTTTGTATGTATTTTTAGCTGATTTTGCAGTTGCTCGATGGTTTTCGTGAGGTTTTGCGACTTTTCTTCCTCTTCGAGGCGCAGTTGCGTTTGAAAGTCCAGCTCATCCTCGGCGTGTTTCCTTGCTTCGACGGCGTTCTTTAGCCGTTCTTCGAGCTGGGCAGTTGCCTGGCCGTAGCGATTTGCCTTTTCTTCAAGCTCGGCCCGCATTTTCTCCTGGTCCTGCCGACGTAATTGCTTTTCAATTTCGATTTGCTGTTGTGCCTCGCGCCTGGCGTTTAATTCGGCTTGTGCCCGTGCCGTTGCGTTGGCCGCCTCATCAACGAGGCGTTGTGCCTTTTCTTCGGCCGATATTCGAGTTTTTGATTCCTGCTGTAACCTCTCTGATGACTCGGCGAGGTTTTTCTCGGTTTGGGTTAATGCCAGGTTCAATTGGGTCGTCTTATCGGTCAACGCCTTTACCTGTTGCCGGGCTTCGATTTTGGCCTGTGTTTCGGCGTGAAGCCGCTGCTCGATGTCCTTTTGCCGCACGGTTTGCGTGTCTGACTGCAGACGTAATTGTTCGAGGGCCGCGGCGAGATTTTCAGCCCTCTTTTCTGCTTCGATCCGGGCTTGTGTCTGGAGTTGAGATTCTTCTTCTGTCTGCTTTTTTGTCCGTATGGCATTGTTTAGTCGTTCATCGGCCTGTGCAATTGCCTGGCCGTAGCGATTTGCCTTTTCTTCGAGCTCTGCCCGCATTTTCGCCTCGGCCTGCTGACGCAACTGTTTTTCTACCTCTATTTGTTGTTGTGCCTCGCGCCTGGCGTTGAGTTCGGCTTGCGCCATAGCTTCGGCTTTTGCTCGCTGGGCAGTTTCGCTTTGTGCCTGCTGGTTCGCTGATTTGACCGTCTCGGCCTGAGCATCCAGCCGTTCCCGAATTTCGGTTATTGTCCTTGTCTGGGTCTCGACCTTGCTTTTTAATTCTGAAATTGTTTCCGTCTGCTCTTTGAGTTTTTGCCGGGCCTCTTCAACGGCTTCGGTTTGTGTAGCCGACTGTTGGCGGGCGGCGGCAAGCGATTCTTCTGACGAACGCACTTTTTCTTCAAGTGAGGCAATTATCCGACCGTATGTTACCGCTTTTTCCTCCAGCTCGGCTCGCATCTGCTGCTCGGCCTTTACTCTTGCCTGCGTCTGCTCCTGAATTTGCTGTTGCGCCTGTTCGGCCAGCGCATCGGCCTTTAGCCGGTGCTCTTGCTGGAATCTTGCCTGCTCTTGGGCGGTGGTTCTGGCCTGAATTTCCCTGTCGAGTTTTTCCTGTGTTTTTTTTCTGACCTGCTCTTCATCCCTCAGTCGTAATTCGGTTTGTGCCAGGTTCTCACTGTATTGTTTGAGCTTATCGTATGCCTCCTCGAGCGCAAGTTGCTGAGTGTTTAGCTGTGATTTGACTTCTTCCAATGTCCTGCCGAACTCACTTACCTTTTCTTCGAGGGTTGATTCGGCGTCCTGCCTGGCCTGTTTTTCCTGCCGGAGCTGTTCTTCGGCGGTTTCTCGCTGCTGGGTTTGCGTATCGAGCGTTTCGCGTAATTCATTGAGTATCTGGTTTTGAGTATCGAGTTGTTTTTGTAATTGGTTTCGCGTGATTGTTTCGGCCTGGTAACGGCTTTCGGTCCGCCTGGTAGCTTCCTGAAAAGTGCGTGTTTTTTCTTCGAGGGTTGTTTTTGCCTGCTGTTCGGCCTTGGCTCTGGCTTCTGTTTCGGTCCTGGCTCTTTCTTCCGCGGCCACCCTTGCCTTTGTCTCGGCCTGGGCAATTCTTTCGGCCTCGGCCCTTGCCTTTGCTTCCCGCTGCGCAATCTCTTCTGCTTTTTTTATAGCGGCCTGATAGGCGTATTTATCCGCTTTTGCCTGCTCTTTTGCCTGTATCCTTGCGAGTTTCTCCTCCCTTGCCTGCTCTTTTGCCAGCCGTTTGGCCTCGATTCTGGCGAGCTTGTCCGCAAGCGCTTTTTCTTTTGCCTCCTGCTTTGCTCTTTCCTTTACCTTTTTGGCGTTGAAGCAGGGCACAAGCGGGTGGTGCGGCCAGTGCTTTTCCCCGCATATTGTGCACGTGGGAACAAACTTCTCGTTGTTTTCTCCCTGCTGCTCGTTTGATACCCGGTTATCCGTTACCCTGTTCACATCCATATACAGCCCGCAAAAACACTTCCTGTTTTCGTTCTGCTTTCCGGCGAGAAGTGAAAAAAACGTTCCACTCCTTCACAACGTTTTTTTAGCAATTACGCGATTCTTTTTCAAGTGCTAAATTTTTATGGGACTATTCCCTTGTTTTCTGCCCCAATATGAATACCGCTTTGATTTTGAAATTAGCACCCCCATTAGTTGTTTACCGTGTCTTGCAGTGAGTTACCATTTCAATACCGCACCGGTGTCGGCGCTTGTGGCCATTGTTGCGTATTTGCCTAAGCAGCCGGTGGTAATTCTCGGTTTTTTCGGTTTCCACTTTTTCTTTCTTGCGGCAAGCTCTTTAGTGGTCAGCTTGACGTTTATTTTGTGGTTCGGGATGTCGATTTCGATGATGTCGCCTTTTTTTAGCAGTCCGATGGGGCCTCCTACTGCGGCTTCGGGGCTGACGTGGCCGATACAGGCGCCGCGGGTGCCGCCGCTGAACCTGCCGTCGGTTATAAGAGCGACGGAATCGCCTAAGCCTGCGCCCATAATGTAGCTTGTGGGGCTAAGCATTTCCTGCATACCGGGACCGCCTTTAGGGCCTTCGTAGCGGATTACGACAACATCGCCGGGTTTGGCCTTGCCGGCTAAAATTCCTTCGCAGGCGTCTTCCTGGCTTTCGAATATACAGGCGTGGCCAGTATGCTTGAGCATATTGGCAGCGACGCCGGCTGATTTAACTACGGCGCCGTTTGGCGCGAGATTGCCTTTGAGAATGGCCAGGCCGCCGGTCTTTGAGTAGCCATTATCTATTGTGTGAATTACCCTGGTATTAGTGATTTTCGCGTTTTTGATGTTTTCGCCTAAGGTCTGGCCTGTGACAGTCATTGTATCAAGGTTTAACAGTTTCGGCACTTTGCTTACTTCGTTTAATATCGCGCTGATACCGCCCGCGGCGTCAACATCCTCGACGTGAAATTCGCTTGAAGGCGAGACCTTGCAGATATTGGGGCATTTGGCGGAAATTTTGTTAATTCTTTCGAGGTTGTATTTGATGCCTGCCTCGCTGGCGAGGGCGAGCGTGTGCAGGACGGTATTTGTCGAGCCGCCCATAGCCATATCCAGAGCGAGGGCGTTATCCATCGACTTGACGCTGATTATATCCAGGGGTCTGATATTTTTTTCGACCAGCTTGAGGATTTGTCTGCCGGCCTGTTTATAAAGCTCCTGCCGCCTCGGGTCGATTGCTAATATTGTGCCGTTGCCGGGCAGGGCCATACCAATGGCTTCGCAGAGGCAGTTCATCGAATTGGCGGTGAACATACCTGAACAGCTTCCACAGGTAGGGCAGCCGGTCATTTCGAGTTGTTTTAACTGGGCTTCATTAATCTTTTCCGCCTTGAATTTGGCGACGCCTTCGAAAATGCTAATCAGGTCAACGGCCTTGTCTGCGAGTTTGCCTGCGGCCATTGGGCCGCCTGTAACAAAAATGGTTGGTATATTAAGCCGGACCGAGGCCATAAGCATACCGGGCGTGATTTTATCACAGTTCGGGATACAGACCATGCCGTCGAAACAATGCGCTCTTCCCATCGTTTCAACCGAGTCGGCGACGATTTCCCGCGACGCAAGCGAGTATTTCATACCGGTATGGCCCATAGCTATGCCGTCGCAGACGGCTATCGTGTTGAACTCGAAGGGAACGCCTCCGGCCTCACGGACGGCCTGCTTGACAACCTCGGCAACTTTATTGAGATGGACGTGGCCGGGAACGATTTCGCAAAAGCTGTTGGCAATCGCGATAAACGGCTTGTTCATATCAACGTCGCTTACGCCGCAGGCGTGAAGTAAGCCCCGATGCGGCGCCCGCTGAAATCCCGCTTTTACTGTATCACTTTTCATATATGTATTCCTTTTCATAAAATATAGTCAAGGTGATATTTTATCGACGGACAGGCCGTATTTGAAGAAAAAATTAGGTTGTCTCAGCGGAGTTGGCGGTTATAATGTCATCTTTGATTTGGCTTGGAAAATGTTTATGGGAGACCAAAAAATGATGGTAACAGGTAGAATTTTCAGATACATAACGATTGTGGGCGTTTGCTGTATTGTGTTTGTATGTGGTTGCCCTCAGCCGGAGCAGCCGGAGACCGCCGGTGCAAGCGGTGTGTTGAAATCCGGCGCTGTCAGAATCGCAATTAAACCGACAGTGGGTCAACAGAGCGCCTATCGCATTACGGAACAAAAACGACGCAACATTAAATGGGAGGGTCCCGTCCCTGAAAAGGCGGCATTCGAGGAAAGCTTCAACGAAGAGAAGGTCGAAATGGTTGTTACCCAGCGGATACAGAGCGTTGACCCCAACGGCAAGACCGTTGCAAAGGTAACCTTCGATTCGCTTAAGTATGACGGCATCGTCAAAAACGTTACCACCGTGGATTTCGACAGCTCCAGGGAATCAGACAAAAGCAACGTTTTGAACAAGCTGCTTGGTAAAAGCTATATGATAGAATTCGGCCCGGACAACACCATAATACGGGTAACCGATTTGGATATTCTCAGGCAGATGTTTTCCGGTTATAACCCTGACGACCGTGCCGCGAAAAGCATTCTGCTTTCCGATGCCGTAGCGGAGCGCCATTCGATGCTGTTTCTGCCGCAAACAGGCGATAAGCCCATTAAGCCGGGCGGCACGTGGAGCAAAATCAAGACCTTTTCGTTTGGCCTGATGGGCATAAAGTCATACGAAAAGATTTACAGGATTAAAGAGGTTCGAAACGTCGCCGGTCATCAAATCGCGATTATCGAAATGAACGCGATACCCAGCGCCGAAGTCGAGGATAAATTCCGCAGTCAGCAGGAAGCCGGCAGTTTTCCGAAGATGTTCGATACAAATGACCTTTACGTCGGGGGTGGCGAAATTGATTTGACGACCGGCGCGATTAAGAAATACAGCGAAAACCTTCACTCCGGCTGGATGGCGGCGCTTCCTTCGAATCCGGGCCAGGGCGACCCGAACGAGCCGGTTGTTCTCAGGATGACCGCCATACGAGAATATAGTTTGGAAATGATTCAATAAGGAGACGCAGTGAAAGCAGGAAATATTATTTTGAGTATCATTGTATCCGTGACGCTCATCGGCTGCTCGCCTACGATAAAGCGGGCGCCGTTGTCTCCGGACAGTTATCGGTTCACGGTGAATTTCCGGCAGAATCAGCCGCTGAAGTACACGTTTAGCAGCCGCAGAAATATCGTAATTGACTGGGGCCGGATACCGGGCAGGGATAAGGTAGGCAAGGAAACAATCAATAAAATTTCAGAGACGCTTAACCTGACCGTGACATATACGCCCGTAGAGGTGAATCCTTTCGGGCTTACAAAGATAACGGCCAGTTGCGGAGAGGCAAAAGTAACGCGCAACGGCGTGTCAATGCGGGATTCAGTCGGTGTAGCCGATGCCGCTGAGGGTTTTGCAGGCAAAAGCTGGACGTTTACAGTCGGCCCGGCGGGCAAAATCGAAGACCGTTCGAATATGCTGGATGTGATTCGGCAGGTCGGTCAGGGGGCCTTCAGGGGTGATAGAAGCCGCGGGCTCATTAAAGCGCCGGATATGATGTATGACTTCATCGCTTTGCAGTGGTTTCTCTGGGATTCGATTTCGAGTATTCCAAAACCGACTAAAGGCGTTAAAGCAGGCGAAATTTGGAAATCAAAGCTTTTTGTTCCGGCCCCTATGATTCTCTTTGCGGCGCGTAACGTGAATTATCAGCTTCATGAGGTTCGCGGTGATCCCAACGAACAAATAGCGGTCATCGACAGCACATATTCTTTGCTTTATCCGAGTCCTCACGACTGGCCGGTGCCTTATACCGAGATATTCCAGATGAGCGGGCAGTTTGGTTTTCTTCGCGACTACAAGGTGCTCGATTTGCAGGGCCAGGGGCAGGAAATCTTCGATATGAACGCCGGGCGGACCAATTCATACACACAGAAATATACGATGAATATCCTGTCGAGCGTGCCTTTGGGACTGGGAGTAAATCCAAAGATTACGATTGAGCAAACGTTGAGTATGAACCTCGTCCCGTAGGTCAAAAAGAATCAATAGCAAAGTATTTTGGAGGTTTTCACGGCTTGAAAAGAAAGAACCTCTGGGCGCCCTGGCGAATCGGCTACATTCGCGGCCTTGTCGATAAAAACGAATGCTTCTTGTGCCGGATTATCAAAACCCCTCAGGACGACGATAAAAACTTTGTCCTTTGGCGAACGAAAAACTGTATCACAGTTCTCAATCGTTTTCCCTATAACAACGGCCATCTTCTCATAGCCCCTCTGCGGCATATCCCGGACCTCGACAGCGGCGCCGATGAGGAGCTTCTCGAAATGACAAAGCTGATAAGGGACGCACAAAAGGCGCTTACGAGCGCAATAAAACCACACGGCTTCAACGTCGGGCTCAATTTCGGCAGATGTGCCGGCGCGGGGCTGCCGGACCACTTGCATATTCACGTCGTCCCTCGCTGGAACGGCGACACCAATTTTGTCCGTGTCTGTAGTGATACATACCTTATCAGCCAAAGTTTGACCGAGCTTCTTGATGTATTGAAACAAGCAAGCGCACAAAGCGGTTTACCGCTCGGCGGCAGTTATTGATATAATGTGAAAAAAAATGGTAATTCAGAAACAAATTGACTACTGGAAGACGGGGGCCGAGGAGGATTTTGCGGCGGCTCAATCATTATTGGGGAAAGGGCATTTACGCCATTGTCTTTTTTTTGCGCACCTCGCTGTTGAAAAAGCACTTAAAGCTCATGTCGTTGTTAAGACAAAGGAAATTCCCCCTCGCATACACGACCTTGCCCGTCTTTCAAAAATTACCGGCTTGAATCTCAGCAAAGAGCAAAAAGATTTTTTGCTCGAATTTGGGGTTTACCAGCTTGAGGGACGTTATCCCGATTCCCAGCAAATGCTGTTGGACAAGGTTTCTGTTAAGAAGGAGTTATTCAGAGCAAAGGAGATGCTGGAATGGTTGAAAGCACAATTGCCGGCGCTATAAAACAATATCTTGCGTCATTGCCTTCTATGGGTATTCACGCGCGTAAAGCGATTCTTTTTGGTTCTTATGCGACAGGTCGGGCCGGACAGTGGAGCGATATTGACCTGATTGTCATAGCGCCGGAATTTGACGGGAGGCGGGATTTTTCCCTTATTAAGTCGCTTTGGCTGGCGAGGGAAACAGACAGTCGTATCGAGCCGATTCCGTGTGGTGAAAAGGAGTGGGAAACCGACGAGAGCCGTCCGATTCTCGAAATTGCCCGACGGGAAGGTATTACGATAACGCCTTGAATGTATCCTCGAAGGGTAACAATGGGGGGTATGTTCTTTGCAGATAAAAATGATATGTGCGGGAAAATTTTCCCTTACGCGGTAACAGAAGAAGTCAGCAAAGGCAGGAAGTTCACCGAAAAGCGGCACGCCTTTCGGTCTGATTTCGAGCGCGACAGGGATCGGATAATTCACTGCGCCGCGTTTCGCCGGCTCGAAGGCAAGACACAGGTTTTCACTCCCGGCCTCGACGACTATTACCGTACGCGCCTTACCCATACAATCGAGGTCGCCCAAATCGGCAGGACAATAGCAAAGGCGCTTGGCCTTAATGAAAACCTGACTGAGGCGATTTGCCTTGCGCATGATTTGGGTCATTCGCCCTTCGGCCACACAGGCGAGGGCGTCCTGAATGACCTGATGAAGGATTTCGGCGGCTTCGAGCATAACCGGCAATCATTGCGGGTCGTGGATTTGCTTGAGCATCCATACCCCGATTTTGCGGGTCTGAATCTGATGTATGAAACCCGGCTGGGGCTGGCCAAACACCATAGCCCATACGATAATCCCGAAGGCGGCGATTTTCCCGAATCAAACTGCTCGCTCGAAGGCCAGGTCGCTAATATCGCCGACAGGGTCGCCGTCAGCTCGCACGACCTCGAAGACGGATTGCGCGCGAGGGTTATCAACGCAGAGCAGTTGAAGGATATTGACCTTTTTCAGCAGGCACAGGACCGCGTTCAGGCGGAAAAAATCGAAGACAAGACCATTCGCAGGACGCGAACCGCCAAGGCCATCATAGATAAGCTCGTCAGCGAATGTGTTGAGGAAAGCAGAATCGCGATTAACAGGCGTGGCATTGAAAGTGTTGACGACGTATATCATAGCAGGGAGAGTTTGATTACCCTGCCGAAGAGAAGCGTTGATGAGCTTTTGGGACTGGAGCGATTCCTGCTCGACAATTTTTATCATCATACTGATATTGTTTCGGTTGCAAAACAGGTCGAGACGTGGCTTGATAAATTGTTTGAATATTTCTGTGGCAAACCTGAGGCGATGCCTCATTACTTCCGGAAGTTTATTGAAATGCAGGGATTACAGAGGGCCGTCTGCGATTACATCGCCGGTATGACCGACCGCTTCTGCCTGAAAATGTTAAAGGAAATCTGACTGCTGTCTGTTATAATCTTTTCCTTTTAATCATACTACCAGTGTAATTTATGAAGAGATTGCTTACATCATGTTTTGGTCTCGGTCGGCTGCCTCTGGCGCCCGGCTCGTGGGGTTCGCTGCCGCCGGCGATTGCGTTCGGGCTTGTTTGTTATTTCGGCGCAAAGGCCTTACCGCAGTTTTTGGTGATGCTGGCGTTTTTTATCGCGGGGTCGGTTATATGTTTGAAGTTTTCGGATGCTGCGGTTGCCGCGACGGGTAAGGCCGACCCTAACGAGGTGGTGGCCGACGAGGTTGCGGGCCAGGCGTTTACGTTTATGGTGTTGACTTTTGTTGAGAATACCGATTTGACTATTAGTCAGATTGTTACCATTGTAACGACGGGGTTCTTTTTGTTTCGGCTGTTTGACACGATTAAACCCTGGCCTTCGTATCGGCTCGAAGAGCTTCACGGCGGTTTGGGAATTCTCGCGGACGACCTTATGGCGGGTCTGTATGCAGGGATAGCGATGGCTGTTTCTGCAAGAGTATGGATATTAAAATAAGCAGGGATTGCTGATGGCGACGCAATATAGCGCTGATATTTGCAGGCGATTGCAGGTGAAGTTCAAGGGGCTTGGCCTTTACAGGCCGATGCGCGTCAGCCGGTATGAGGCCGGAACGGAGCTAACCTATAGTGTAACCGGCATTGAAAAGCGGGATTCTTCGCAAGTTCGTCTGCTGGTCGAGCGGTTCGTCGGAGGCGGATTCGCGGGCCAGGTTTACAGGGTGAAAATCCTCGATATTCAAAACCAAGCCAGCTCAGCAGCGGGGCTTGAACCGGGCGGAATATACGCGATGAAAATCCTCGTGCCGCCGTCGAATTTTTCGCGTTTTTTTCGTAATTTTCTTTACGCAGTCGGCTTTCAGGGACCTTTCCAGTTGCAGGTAAATCCCGCTGCTGCAAGGGCCGGGGCGATTTGGCAAAAATTTATCCGCCGTGCGGCCCAGATACGCTTTGGCGACCAAAATGCCGTCGTTGATATCCACGCGACGTTTATTGATGAGAAAATAGGCAGTTGCGGCGAGCTGAGCGAGTGGGTTGAGGGGCGCACATGGCGGCTTGAAGTCGATGACCGTATGGACGTGCTGAAGCTGTGGCGGCGGGGCAGGACGCTTGATGAAACTCGTCTCGGCTCGCCCGAATATCGCGCAAAAAAACGTTTTATGGCCGACTTTGTCAAGCTGTTGCACAATGTGGGGGCATACGAGTTTGCCAGGCAATACGAGTGGTCAACCTGCAAAAGCCAGCCAAACGTGCTCAAACGTTGGGAAACCGGCGACGAACCGACGAAGGGATTGACCGCGGTCGATTTCAGACCGGGGCTTGTGCTGCTGCCCTTTTTGCCGATGAGTCCAGGGGATTTCAAGCTCATAGCAAAAGGAATCTGTCGCGGTTCCCTTGTTCAATTTGACCGAGGGGATGTGTCGAAGCTCGAAAAATTCGTTCGTGTCAATAAAGAGCATTTCGCTGATATGCAGCCGATGCTTGATGAATTGAAAGCCGATGAACAGGCATATCGTAATAGCGTTCCAGACATAACTCAAAACGACATTCGGCTTTTATATGACAGGCGCTTGTGGTCAACAATTCTCGATAGCGCTGTTACCGGCTGGAAGGTGCGAAACCTTGTTGATGACGGCCCGGAAAAGAAGCTTCGGGCAGGCAAATTACGGACGATTCTGTTTTTAATGCTCGGCCTGATACCATTTCTCGGCAAATTCATTCGTCGGCTCTGGGCAAGGGCCGACTGGCGTCGTCATTACGCCGGATTGCTATCGAGCTGGGATTATTTTAAGCGGGCGCTTACCGGCAAAATTATCGAAAAAACGATCGACTGGTACAGGTCAGGCCGATTAAGCGACCTGCAAACGATGAGAATCGCCTGGCAGCCCTGGTGGTTCTTCCTTCATTTGCCGTTTTTACTTCTGGTGTTGCCCGGCCTGCATCGTTTCGTAACCGATTCTGCTTTCAGAAAAGAAAAGCTCATATTCTTATTCGTCAGGCCGTTCCGTCTGTATTTTCACGCACATTTGCGGGAGCAGTGGCTGCGCGAAATGGTCGCCGAAGGTCAAAAAAAACACATGCTCACCAACGAGGATGCCGACGTAATTCTCTCGCAGGTGAATGAGCCATACATACAGAAATATCTCGTATCTCTTGTCGTTCATCTTATGACGCTGCCTGTTACGCAAATCGTATCGGTGTCGCTGGCCTTCATTTATGTTCTGATGCATCCCGAAATGCCGCGGGTGGAGGTCTGGACCGTGGCCGCCGGCATAGTTGCTTTGTTTCAGGTTATTCCGATTTCACCCGGTTCGTTTTGCCGGGGGATTTACGTTCTTTACCTGGTAATCAGGGAACGCAATTTTAAGGATTATAACATCGCAGTATTCCTCGGATTTTTCAAATATATTGGCTACCTTGCTTTCCCGATTCAGATGACTTATCGATATCCGATACTTGCGAGGTTTATGGCTGCCCACTGGGCAACCGAAATTGTGCATATTGTGCCCGTTTTCGGCGAGAGGGGCGCGCTTCTGGAGCATTGGGTATTTGGGCTGTTTTATAACTGGCCTTTGACGATTCGCAGACGTATGAGACGACGCGCTGAGATTCGTGAGACGATTGCTCCTCGTTACTGGCACGCCGGAATATGTATCGTTCTGGCGGTTTTTGTATTCTACTTAACCGGCTTTATTCATTTAAATGAATTTATGCAAATGGAGGGGCCTGGTTATATCAAGGGTCTCGTAGCAATGACGCTCCTGCTGTGCGGAGTCGTTATAACAATCGGCTGCGGAGGCGCTAAATTAGTGAAACGAATTATCACATCAGCTGTTTCCGGTGTGCTTATTGGTATGCTTTCAATTAGTATGGAAGCAATTATAAATTATCCTGGCAAGGTCACAGTTTTGAGATTGTTAAGCTTATTAATGGTATGTTCAAGATATGCCTTTATCTTTGCCCTCGTTTGCACAATAGGGGCTGTTATCACCGAATTAATACTTCCCGACCCTGATTTGAAAGGCCGCCTCTATTTTGTTGGGGATTAATCCACGGGATAAACCTGGGATTTTACAGAAAAAATCTGGCAAAAAGGATGCCTCATCGTATAATATATTCGGAGTTTGCGGCGATTGCGTTCGAATGTGCCGCAACAGGGTGATGTTGGTTGGTTTTTTTAAGGATAACAGCGATTATGGCAAACGCTTATAGTTCCCTTTGCGATGATTTTTACCTCGATATGTTCGTCAATACCGAGCTCGACCTGCCCAGCCAGGGTGATACGGTCCTCGCGTTTTTTGAGCGGATTCAGAAACAGTACCCCGCAATGGGCCGTTTTGCCCGGCGTGAGAATAACGAATACTGCCTCGAAGAGGATAAGTCCAGCGGCCAATACCGCTGGGTCTCCCTCGAAGCCGACCGCGTCGGTTCGGGAATCGTAAATCCACCGGAGTTGTCTGAAGTGCATGGCCAGGACAGGTTCGTCCTCGAATTGATTCCCTATATGCTCGGCGTAAGCTGCCTCGATGTGGATTCCCTCGATGTTACTTACGCTATGGATTTTTACTCCGTCGGCGAACACGACCAGATTATTGCCGAGGCACTCGGCTCATCGGCTTTTAACTGCCTCGGCGACCTGCCCGCGGCAAAGGCAATCGACTATTCACCTTCGATAGTGGTCGCCCTGACCGACGATTACCGCACACAGGCAAGAATCAGCGTCGAATCGCGGACAAGCGTTTTTGACCCCGATAAGCTGCCCGCGTCGCTCGACGAGGCGATTAGCTTGTATTTTACCGTTCGACAGTACCCCGTCGGCTCAGGTAAATTCGATATGCTGGGGTCTTTTGAGCGCCAGTGCCGGCTGGCGGAGGAATTGATGGCCGACAAAATCGTCCCCAATCTGGTTCATCCGCTTATAAACGTTATCGCACAGAAACGGATAACTTAAAGAAAGAGATTGTTATGGCTCTCGTGGCGCCGTTGAGCAAATACAAGAAAAAGACATTCCTGATTTGGATGGGTCTGTGTTTTGTTTTTGCTGTTGTTTTTGCGTACGACGGCTATCTTAGCAAATACAAATGGTCAATGCGGTATTCATTCTACGAAAAGCACGTTCTTGAAAATGACGGTAAACCGGACGATACTATGGTTTGGAATCAGAAATGGTTGCCTCTTGCATGCGGCGGTATGGTTATATTGTTTGGCGCCTATCTTTTTATAATTCGCAATAAAAAGGTTGTCGCCGACGATACGGGGCTTGTAATCGATGATAAGCTCAATATCGCTTATGACTCAATACTGAAAATCGACAAAACCCGCTTCGACTCGAATGGCCGATTCACGATTACATACCGGCTGCCCAACGGTAAAGAGACCGACCTCGAAATAAGCGACAGAAACTACGATAATCTCAAGGCGATACTTGACCATACGGTGGCTAAAATCAGTTGAAATCCGTCGCATAAACGTTTAAACTTCTCTTTTCAGGCCGCAGAGAATCGAGTTGCGGTTAATCCTTTGGATTTTGTTTTTTTTATCGAGGGCTGCGCTTGTGAATCGATGTGTTATTGGCTTACAGTGGGGTGATGAAGGAAAAGGCAAAGTTGTCGATATCTTGGCCGAAAGCAGTGAAATTGTCGTTCGATATAACGGCGGCGCAAACGCCGGCCATACGGTTGTCGTTGGAAACGACAGTTTCGCACTGCATTTGCTTCCCAGCGGCGCGGTCAGACCTGAGACAATCTGTGTAATAACGAACGCCGTCGTCATCGACCCTGAAACGCTGATAGAAGAAATTGAAGGCCTTGCCAAAAAAAGTGTAGGTCTGAACAATCGTCTTTTTATAAGCGAAAACGCACACCTTGTCCTCGATTATCACAAAAAAGAAGACCAGTTACGGGAAGAAGCGCTGGGTAAGAATAAAATCGGAACCACTATTCGCGGCATAGGCCCCTGCAATGCCGACAAGGTCGGCAGAAGCAACGCAATCCGCGTAGGCGACCTGGGTAGTTTGGGCGAGCTTGAGCCGAAACTGCGGGCAATCGTGGATTATAAAAACAAGGTTTTCAAATGTGTGTATAACGCTGAACCGCTCGATTCGGGGGTTCTATTCGAAAAATGTAAATCCTACGCCGAAAAGCTGATGCCTTTTAGCATAGACACAACCGAGTATTTGTATAATGCCTTGTCTAAAGGCAAATCAATACTTTTTGAAGGCGCTCAGGGCACTATGCTCGATATCGACCACGGGACGTTTCCTTTCGTGACAAGCGTCAACGTCAGCGCTCTCGGAATGCCCGCAGGCGCTGGTGTTCCCGCTAAAGTGGTCGATGAGTTTGTGGGCGTTGCGAAGGTCTATACGACGAGGGTCGGCTCAGGGCCTTTCCCCACCGAACTGAATAACGATATCGGCCAATACATACGCGACAAAGGCCACGAATACGGGACCACAACCGGCAGGCCTCGAAGATGCGGCTGGTTTGACGCCGTCGTCGCGTCCTATGCGGTTGCCATCGGCGCAATCGACTCGATTGCTCTTATGCACCTCGATACCCTTACTGGTCTCGATGAGTTGAAAATCTGTGTTGCTTATGAAATTGACGGCAGAAAGACCTCGTTTTTCCCCGCCAACATAAACAAGCTGGTAAAAGCCAAATGTGTATATCAAACGCTTCCCGGCTGGAAAGAAGACATAACCGGCGTAACAGATTTTACCGGATTGCCCCAGAATGCAAAAGATTACGTTACTTTTATAGAAAAGTGCATCAAAAGACCCGCGACGATGATTGGCGTCGGGCCTAATCGCAAACAGACCATTTTCAAAAATATTCATAGCCGGTAGTTCCGAGTTCGTAGTCAATGAACAATGAACAACGAACAATGAACAAAAACGCAGAAACCAGATTTAATCAAACTGCCGCCCGGCTTGGTATTAAGCCCGGGGATATGCCTCGCCATATCGCTATAATTATGGACGGCAACGGCCGATGGGCGCAGAACAGGGGGCTGCCCCGATATGAAGGCCACCGGCAGGGCGGCAAAACCGCTGAAAAAATCTCCCAGTGCTGCGTCGATTTCGGAATCGAGGTCCTTACCCTGTATTCCTTCAGCATCGAAAACTGGAAAAGACCGCAGGAGGAAATTGACGTCCTGATGCACCTTTACGCCGAATATCTGGACAAGATGCGCCCGACCCTTATGGAAGATAACGTCAAGCTGGTTCACCTCGGCCGGATGGAACGCCTGCCGCAAATCGTCAAAAAGGCGCTGACCGATACGGCCAAGGCCACCGAAAAAAATACCGGTATGGTCTTTGCGCTGGCGCTTAACTACGGCAGCAGGGTTGAAATAATCGACGCGACAAGGGAAATCGCCCGAAAGCACAAGGCCGGCCGGTTGTCGCTTGAGGATATCGACGAAAAGTGTATTGATTCGCATCTTTATACCGCCGGTCTGCCCGACCCCGACCTTTTAATACGGACCGCAAACGAGATGAGAGTCAGTAATTTTCTCCTCTGGCAGATTTCCTATTGCGAATTTTACGTGACCGAGACGCTCTGGCCCGATTTCGAAAAGGCGGACCTCGAAAAAGCCATTCTGGCTTATGCCAAACGCACGAGGCGTTTCGGGGCGGTCGTGGATTCGAAGGACGGTTAAATGCTCAGGTATCGTCTGATTTTCGGGACGCTAATGACGCTTGCCTTTGTCGCAATCGTCCTGCTCGATAAAAGCGGGCTGCTGCTTATCGGGCTTGTCGCGTTACTGGAAATCGCCGGCCTGTTCGAGTTATCCAAACTTGCCTCGTCAAAAAACATAAAAATCCTGCTGCCTGTTTCAATTCCCGCCTCGATTTTGCTTTCCACGAGTCCTTATTGGCTTGAACGCTTCTCACTTTTTCTTTTTCTGCTGGCCTTTTCCGTTATGATGTGTTTCCTGTATCATCGGGTTCGATACGGTATATCAGGGGTGCTTGCAAATTGTGGCGGCGCCTGCTTTTCAATTATTTATCTCGGTTTGCTGGCTTGCTTTGTGCCTGCTGTCCGCATAGAATTCGGTCCCTGGCGCCTGCTTACGTTAATATTTGTCGTAAAGTGTTCCGACATAGGGGCTTACACGTTTGGCCGGCTTTTCGGCAAACATAAATTTTCGCCCGTAATAAGCCCCAACAAAACCTGGGAAGGTATGGCCGGAGCCGTTGTTTTTGCAGTGCTTATCGCTGTGGCCTTTGTCGTATTTTGTGATATAATGTCTTGGTGGTTGGGTGTGGTTTTCGGAGTTGTTTTTGCGTTTCTTGGTCAATTGGGCGATTTGGCTGAATCAATGTTGAAAAGGGACGCCGAAAAAAAAGACGCCTCGAATAATGTGCCCGGTTTTGGCGGCATATTGGACGTCGTCGATTCAATTCTAATAGCGGCGCCGTTCGGATATTTGTTTTTTTTATTAGTGGCCGGATAGAGGAAAAAACTTGGAAATCACCATACAACTCAAATCAGCCGAAAAGCAGCTTGAACTGTTCGGGCCTGCCGATAGCCATTTGCGCCTCCTGCGAGACGCTTTTGGCGTCAGGATAACGGCCCGAGGCGATAACCTTCTGGTTGCCGGCAGGTCGGCTGCTGTCAACCGGGTCGCCGAGGTCATCGACAAGATGCAAAAACACCTCCTCAGCCGCGGCTCACTAACGCCGGATGATGTGAATAAGATGCTTATCGTTTTCGTTGATTCAACCTCGATTGTTGCCGATGAGACGCTTACGGTCTATTCGCACAAAAAGGTAATTGAGCCGAACACAAAAGGTCAGCTTCGTTATATCCAGGCAATGCTTGCCAACGACCTGACGTTTTGCATAGGACCGGCCGGAACGGGTAAGACCTACCTCGCGGTTGCTGTCGCCGTCTCGATGCTCAAGAAAAGGCAGGTCAGACGCGTCGTTCTCGCAAGGCCCGCGGTTGAGGCGGGCGAAAAACTCGGTTTTCTCCCCGGCGATATCGCCGCAAAGGTCAATCCCTACCTGCGCCCTTTGTTCGACGCCCTCGAAGATATGATGGATTTCTCCCAGATGAGAAAATTTATGGAGATGGACGTCATCGAGCTTATTCCCCTGGCCTTTATGCGGGGAAGGACCCTGAATGAATCGCTGATAATCTGCGACGAGGCCCAGAACACCTCGCCCCTGCAGATGCTGATGGTGCTTACGCGTCTCGGACGCGGCTCGAAAATGATAATAACAGGCGACATAACCCAGATAGACCTGCCCGCCGGACAGAAAAGTGGTATGATTGAGGCAATTGACCGCCTGCGACGTATAAAAGGAATTGGCGTGGTAGAGCTGACCCGCAGCGATATTGTCAGGCATCGGCTTGTTCAGAATATCGTTCACGCCTATCGAATAGGCAGAAGCGTAACGTCAAAACGTGCGGCTCGGCAAAACGAGTAAGAATTATTAACAATCGATGATTGAGAAAAATATTTTCACGTTACATCTGTAGGTCGCAATAATCAATCATCGGTAAGCGGCTCGGAAGGCAGATATGGGCTTATTCAATAAATCAGTTTCGCGCAGGGGCAGGATTCGCAAAGAGATAAATCCTGACTGGGGTTTCGGCAACCTCGGACGATTTGCCAGTCCCGAAGTCATTTACTCCGCCGTCGCGTGGCTGATGTTCGTGATTCTGTGCGTGCCGGTGCTCGGGTATGAATGGATTCAGCAGTTTGACCTCGCCCGGCTGGCGTCTATGGCGGTGATGGTAGTCCTGATATGTCTGGCTATCGCTATGCATATCCACCTGTACCAAAAACGATTTATAAGAAATCCGGCGAGAGTGTTTGGGCTGGCGATATTTTTTTCACTCTTGCTGATTACCGCTAAAATTTCCGTCGCGCTGACGGGCCAGTACTTTTGGACCACGGCCACCGCCGTTACAGCGGCTTTGATTTTGACGATTACTTTCAGCCAGCAATTCGCCGCCGCTATGATTTTTTTCTATTGTGCCCTTACTTATCTTGCGACGGCGCGTTTCGACAATATAAACGTGTTATTTACAATGATTGCCGCGTCGCTGCCGTTTTGTTTTTTCCTCAGTGATATCCGGACAAGAATGAAGCTTCTGGAGGTAAGCCTGGCGGCGTCGTTTATAACGTTTTTGGTGTCGGCGGCGTGTGAGTTTCTTGCCTCAGCCGGCTGGTCAATGGATTTGCTCAGAACCGCGGGTTCAAATGCCGCTGTTACTTTTTTCGTCGGGGTGCTTATACAGGGTCTGCTGCCGGTTCTTGAGAAGGTATTCCGGATTGCGACGAGTATGACTCTGCTGGATTACAGCGATGCCAACCAGCCGTTGTTAAGGCGTCTCGCTATCGAAGCCCCCGGCACGTTTAGTCACAGTTTGCTTATCGGCACTATCTCCGAGGCCGCAGCCGAGGAAGTCGGACGAAACGGCCTTTTATGCAGGGTGGGGGCTTATTATCACGACATCGGTAAAATCAATAAACCCGGCTATTTTGTTGAAAACCAGCTCGGTTCGGTAAGCTGGCACAAGGAACTCTCCCCGCAGATGAGCCAGTTGATTATTGTAGGTCATATAAAAGACGGTATGGAGCTGGCCGAAGAATATGGATTGCCCGCGGTATTGAGGCAATTCATTGAAACCCATCACGGAACAACGCTGGTCGAGTATTTTTATGACCGGGCGGTCAAACAGCACGAGCAGAACGGTTCTGCCGACAGCACGCCTCCGTCTGAGGGCGAGTTTCGTTATCCGGGGCCCAAACCCAGGACCAAAGAGGCCGCGATTATTATGATTGCCGACGCGGTTGAAGGGGCCGTGAGGTCTTTGTCGGAGCCCACGCCGACGAAAATTGAAGCGGTGGTGCATAATATAGCGATGAGACGGCTGCAGGACGGCCAGTTTGACGAGTGCGACTTGTCTCTGCGGGAGCTTAGCAGAATTGAGGCCAGCATAAGTAAATCAGTGGCGGCTTACTACCACGGCCGAATCGCATATCCGAAACCACCGGAAACGCCGCCCGAACAGGTATAATGCGTGTATGTAATGTGCTATGCTTACTGTAACCTTTTATGGCGGGCGGGAATTCGCCTTTCATCAGGCGAAGTTAAAGAAACTGGTGAGAACAATTTGCCGGCGGTTCAATCTTGCTGAAGCGAAAATCAGTATCGCAATCGTAGGCAACAAACAGATTCGCAAGCTCAATGAGAAGTTCCTGCATCGTAAAACCGCTACCGATTGTATCGCCTTTGATTTGTCGGACCTCGGTGGCGGTCGGAAACTGTTTGAGCTTGTGGTAAACGGCCAAAGGGCCGGGTCGGAGGCCGAAAAGCGGGGGCATTCCGCCTTGGCCGAATTGGCGCTGTATATTACTCACGGTCTTCTGCACCTTCTCGGATTGAATGACCTGGCGCCCTCGCAGGCGAAGAAGATGCACCGCATTGAGGATGAAATCCTTCAGCAGCAGGGATTTGGTTTGGTTTACGATAATAAAAGAAATCTCGTATCGAAGAAACAGCGACAAAAATGCTGACGAACGACCAGGCCGTTTGTATTCGTGCGGTTGACTATTCCGAGACCTCTCAAATAGTTACTTTTTTTGCCAGGAACACCGGCAAGCTCTCACTTATTGCCAAAGGCGCAAAACGGAATAAAAATCCTTTCGGGGGACCTATCGACATATTTTCATACGGCAATATTGTTTTTTCTGACGCCGGCCGTGATAAGCTGGCGCCCCTGACCGAGTTTGAACCGCTCGAAGGGGACGCAAACTCGTCGGTTTTAGCTCAGGACCTTTATATCCTGCACTGCTGTCTGTTTGCCGTTGAGCTGATAGACCTCCTGACGAAGGAATATGATGCTCATCCGGGCTTGTTTGATTGTCTGATTACGTTTCTACGGGACGTCAGCCGGAAAAAAGTAAAAGTATCTGACGGCTGCCGCGGCGAAGTCCTGGCACTGCTTATATTGTTTCAACTGCGTTTGCTCAAAGAAATCGGCCTAAGCCCCGTATTTGATTTTTGCGTAAATTGCAACAGGGCTTTCAATGTTCACTGGAACTCGGCTTATTTCAGCGTCAATGCAAAGGGCTTAATCTGCAGGGATTGCCAGGGGGCGTTCCCGGATAAAATTCAGATTAAACTTCAGACGGTAAAGGGGCTTGCTGATATCAAATCCCTCGATTCTGCGGAATACAATATAAAAAAAGAAGCCGAGGATTTATTGATTAATTACATCGCTGATATTCTCGGCAGACATCCGAGAATGGCGAAATATATATTAAAATGATGGTTTTGAAGATGTGAAAAATGGGATAAATGCTTAAATGTATGAAAGAGTAAATATCTTTCCTATATTGACAATTGAAACATTGATGCTATTCACCATTTTACAAATATCAACATTAAAAAAGCCAGATTCTAAAACGCTGAATCTGGCTTCGGAGGAGGGTGATGAAAAGCCAATAAAATGACGGTTTCCAAGTCCTCTGTTGCCTCGATACTGCCTTAATCTTAATAATCGCCTTAATACATTAAATTTCTTTAAAAAAACCTTTTGCCTATCTACACATTTATAATGTCACTTTGTCAAGAGCTGTTAATAAAAAAAACCAATATTTTTCGCTTTTTTTTGTAAAACCTTCAAAAAACGCTTAAAAACAAGCAAATTTTACGCTTGCTAAATAGGTTTTGTTCTATTATTTTTAACCGATAAGCTGTTATTTTGCTGGAGTTATTGGAAATTATGGAAAAGGTTACGTTAGCGGATTTGATAGAAGCCAAACGGCAGGGCAGAAAGGTAGTGGCTGTAAGTTGTTACGATTACACGACCGCCGGCTATATCGCCCAGACAGGCGTCGATATGATTCTTGTGGGCGATAGCGCCGCCCAGCTCATTCTTGGCCACGATACAACCCTGCCGGCGACTATGGATTTTATGGTCGCCATAACCGCCGCCGTCCGCAGAGGCGCTCCGAACGTGTGCCTCGTCGCTGATATGCCTTTTTTATCGTTTCACACGGGTGTCTTCGACGCGGTCAAAAACGCAGGCCGCTTTGCCTCCGAATGCAACGCTCAAATGATTAAAATCGAGGCTACAAGGGCATATCTCGACATAATCAAAGCCGTTAGCGATGCCGGTATGGCCGTTATGGCGCACATTGGAATAAGGCCTCAAAGCATTGGCAAAATAGGCAGGTTCAAGGCCGAGGCCTCTACAACGGAGATGGCCTTCGAGCTTGTTTCTCTGGCCGAGCAAATGGTAAAAGGAGGCGCAAGCGCGTTGTTGCTCGAAGGCGTTTGCGCTGAAGTTGCCCAGATTATCACAGAAAGAGCCGACGTTCCGGTAATTGGAATCGGTTCAGGACCTGCCTGCGATGGCCAGATTCTTATAGCTCACGACATACTCGGCCTGACAGCCGGTCCTGTGCCAAAATTCGCAAAAAGTTATGCTAATCTGGCAAACGCCTCAATCGCCGCTTTTACGGAGTATGCCCGACAGGTAAAAGCCGGCGAATATCCCGATGATAAACATTGCTATCGTATGAAACCGGGTGAAGTAGAACGCCTGCGTAAAATGCTCATTTGAAAAATAAGGATACAAAATGGAAAACGTTGCGCCGCTGTTATTGACGATAGTTGTCTGCGACAGGGTAATTTTCGACCGAATTACAGGTATGCCCAGCATTATTAACATCGTCCAGAATATAAACGCACAGCATTACCCCGTCCGGCACAACCAGATTCTGTTCTTTTGCGAGCTTACCAACGGCCATGGCAATACAAAACTTCGTGTTCGCCTCATTGACATGGAAAACCAGGACAAGGTTATTTTTGAGCAGGGTCAGGTCGTCGATTTCAAAGACGTTAAGCAGATAGTAACGGTAGCGGTAAATATGATGGGAATCGTTTTTCATCATACCGGTGAATACCGGTTTCAGCTTTTCGCCAATGAAACCCTTCTCGGCGAAAGGTCGATAATTTGCAGGCAGGTTAACTTGCCCCCGGCGGGTGCAACTCCAATAAATCCACCTGAAAATCAGTAAAAAGGTTATTTTTTTCCCTACAAGAAAAAATTTTTATTAAATTCATAAGCCCGATAATAACTTTGTGAATTTGATATCGTATAGTTATTGCCGCAAAAAACACTTTGCTATCTTGCTCATATTACCCATTTTAACTAAAGATTTTTAAGTTGAATCTCCGATTTAAGAATTACCCATTTTAACATTTTCGCAATTATGAAGAAGCGTTGATGTGAATTTGAGTAAAATTAAGGTCCTGTTGTTGGAGAAAGGTTTATGGTTAGAGACCAGGCAGTTGTGCGGTATTTAGATGCCCTGTTGAG
>JAFGDN010000021.1 GCA_016932095.1 Sedimentisphaerales bacterium | reverse complement strand
GCCGGAGGGACCAACGAGGTCTCTCCATCCTATAGGCGCGAACTTGCGCGCTTTTGTCGAAAAATCCGATTTTGGGAAGTGCGAAAAATGACGTAAGTCCTTGCGGATAAAGGAGTAAAAAATTTTTTCAAAATTCCGATTTTTGGTTTTGGATACTTGCGCGAAGATGGCGAACAGTTGTTTTATACAAATGTTTTAAACAACCGTTTTATTCCAGAATTTAAGTCGTTGTCCGGCATAGAGTTACGGCAAAAAAGCATTCTGGAAACGCTAAAAACAGCGGATAGCGAACAGCATTCAGCGTTCAGCGTGCAGCGTTCAGTAAAAAAGGCGGATTTCGGTTGTAAACAAGACAAGAGTGGATGTAGAATTCATCCGCCGTTTGTTTGGTATGCTGGAAAACGAGAGGAAACCATAATGAATGAGAATAACTTATTAGCCCACAATCCGAAGTCGTTTGAGGAGCTAAAGCAAATCAACCAGTATGGCGCAGAATACTGGAGCGCCCGGGATTTGCAGCCGATGCTGGGATATAACCACTGGCGAAGTTTCGAGAACTCCATAACAAAGGCGATAATGTCCTGCGAAAAGTCAGGCAATGAGCCGGTGCATCATTTTGCGCGCGCGCGCAAAATGATAACTTTAGGTAAAGGTGGTGAACGAGATGTAGATGATTATCATCTCTCACGGTTCGCATGTTACTTAATAGCCCAGAACGGCGACCCGCGCAAAGCGGAGATTGCCAATGCGCAGAAGTATTTCGCCGTTCAGACCCGCAGACAAGAGGTCTCCGATATTTTAGCGGCCGATATGGAACGGCTTGAGATGAGAAAGCAGGCGTCAGAGGATTTCAGGGCGTTGTCCGGCGCTGCCCGTGACGCAGGGGTTCAAAATAAGATGTTCGGCGTTTTTCACGATGCCGGCTACAAGGGCCTTTATGGCGGCAGGGGCGTTGATGATATCAAAAAACGCAAAAACATCGACAGGCGGGAAAACCTGATGGACCGAATGAATGCCACGGAATTGGCGGCCAATCAGTTCCGAATGACTCAGGCACGCGATAAACTGCAAAAGGAGAACGTTAGAGGGCAGGAGAAGGCCATTCAAACCCATAAGAAGGTCGGCAAAGAAGTTCGGGACGCGATTAAACGCATCGGCGGGACAATGCCGGAAAATATTCCTCCGGCCGAACATATCAAGATTATCCAGAAACGAATCAAAGGCGTTAAACCCCGCCTGCAATTAAGTGAGAAAAACGGTAAAGGCCTCATTGGCGGGGAAACAAAATAAAATTATGGAACGATGGAAAAACGGTTGCTGTCCCCGGTTTTGCCCCGAAGGCGAGCTGATGGGTAAGTACAAGAGGCGATAGCCGACCCCTCGCACAAGCTCCAAGGCGGATTGTGTAACGGCAGTATAACGGAAGAACCCGGCGTAATGAACCTCGGGGTCCTTCCGCGGACGGATTTCCTTTGTAAACAGGACGGGTTTGAAGATAGAATCGAAAAGCAATTAAAAAGCTAAAGTGCAAAATGCAAAGTTAAGGACACGCAAATGAATATTGAGGCATTTTTATTATGTGATGCTGCTACAGACCAGATGGGCAAATTAAACGTTTTAGGGGCTTTCGACCATATCGGCGCTAAGAAAATGCCTACCAAGCATCCGGCTTGTGCCATCGTATGCAGAATAAGGTTTGAAAGGATTGAAGAAGGGGACCATAAAATAAGGATTCAAATAATAGACGAAGATGCCAGGCCATTAGGTCCCAAACTGGATGGTAATATAAATGTTCGATTTTCAAACGACGCTGATTCGGTCGTTAGTAATTTCATTTTGAACATCCATGGGCTGCAATTTGAAAAATACGGCGAATACAGGATTGATTTAGCCATTGATGGACAGATAAGAGGGTCTCTACCTTTTTACGTAATGGAATTACCAGGCCAACCTTAATTTATTTGCTCCTAAAGGCAATCTCTTGATACGGTTCACGGTTGGTATCGTCGTGCGTCCTGCATCTTACCAATCCGCATTTTACAATCCGAAATCATAAATAATGAACCTCTGCGGTCTCGCCTGCCCCGGCAATTCGTTAGCCGTGGGCAAGCATTAGCCAGGGGGCGTGCTCGGCGGTGAATGGCTATTTTTTGCCGTAATTGTCTCAATATGTGTGGTCGACGACTTATACACAATATATAGCGGCTGGCAAAGCCAAGAAACTCCCACATAGTGGGCATTGAAAATTTCCCCGTAATATTTGGCACACATATTTTTTTGCCTTTAAGCTTGACTTTGAGCGTGTCAGGCGTATAATATCGTTACTCGTTATTACACATGGGATATAGCCCAGAGGAAAAGTAATGGCAGTTTTGACATGTCTCATTTAGCTTATTCAAGATAACAGGCAGAGGGTGCGCGCGTGGCATGCCCAAAATACGAATGATAAGGATAAATTTGAAAGGGTGGAAAAATGAAAGCCAAAAATATTCTTCCGAAGGTTTTCTGTGCGCTTGCAATCCTCGGGTGCACGGCCAGAGCGCTATGGGCAGGGCCCGTGACAGCGTACCAGGCCGAAAAGATGGTGGAGGGCTGGCTCAAGACAAGTCCCGAGCCGCTTGATACGGCGCTTGGCCGGCAGGTCGGGAAGGTTGAGACGTTCAGAAATGATAATGGGGTGACAATTTATTACATCGTTTATTTGGAACCGGTCGGATTTGTGATTGTGCCCGCGGACGACCTGATTGAGCCGATTGTCGGCTTTGTTCGCGGCACATTGTATAGTCCTTCACTCGATAATCCACTGGGGGCCCTGGTCACACAAGACCTCAATGGTCGAATCTCGGCTGTCCGAGATACTCAGTGGCTTGAAGCAAGCGGCGCGATAACAAGCGCCCAGCAGTCGCAGGACAAGTGGGACCGGCTGACAGAGCTCGGTGAGGCCGGCGGTCCTGCTCTGCTGGGGCTGGCTACAATCACAAATGTCTGGGTTGCCCCGCTGGTCAAGAGCGAGTGGGGCCAGACAACCTGCTGCGTCGCTCCTCCCCTTGCCTGCTACAATTATTACACTCCGCCGTTTGCTGCCGGCAGCCCGGGCAATTATCCGTGCGGCTGCGTTGCCACCGCCATGGCTCAGTTGATGCGATACCACGAGTATCCTCAAGCCGGCATCGGGATGAATTCTTCCACAATCTGGGTTGACGGGAATTCGCAAACTGGTATTACTCTTGGAGGCGACGGAGTGGGCGGCCCGTATGACTGGAACCTTATGGACTATGACCCGAACTGCTTCACGCCTGGCCCCAACCGGGCAGCCATCGGAGCGCTCTGTTACGACGCAGGGGTATCGGTCAATATGAGTTATAGGGCTGGTTCGTCGAGGGCTTTTCTGACTACCGCCGACGCAAATCTGGTAAACATTTTCCGCTATAGCAATTGCATATACGCTGCGAACCCGAACTCAGCGCCTATATGGCCGGGACTTACAGATATGATTAATCCGAATCTCGACTATAATCACCCCGTCATTTTGAGCATTATGCCGGAGGAAGATGGTCACGCGGTTGTGTGCGATGGTTATGGTTACAATTTGACGACGCTCTACCATCACCTGAATATGGGCTGGGAGGGGCTGCAAGATGCATGGTATAACTTCCCCGGCGATATGCCGCCTGGCTATGATTACGTGGGCGAATGTCTGTATAACGTTTTTGTAACCGGGGCCAGCGAGATTATCAGCGGGCGAATCACCGATTCATCGGGCAGTCCAGTTGCGGGAGTGGCAGTTACTGCTCAAAGGACAGGCGGCGGAACATATCCGGCGATGACGGACAGTCGAGGGATATATGTGCTCGCACACGTTCCTTCAGCTTCGACGTATACGGTCAGTCCTGGACCTCTTTTCGGCACCGCAGTGGTGAACACGGGTACTTCTGTGGATGGCGCATCAGTATCGGGCAATGTGTGGGGCGTAAACTTTGCATACAATACATTGTATGTTGATTCTATTGCCATGGGCCTCAATGACGGCTCGAGCTGGATAAACGCGTTCAATTATCTTCAGGATGCCCTGGCCGCTGCCACGAGCGGGACTCAGATTTTGGTGGCAGAGGGTGTTTACAAGCCCGATGCGAATACGACCCTTCCAGAGGGCTCAGGCATCAGAAGCGATACTTTTCAGCTCAAAAACGGCGTCGGCCTTTACGGGGGTTTTCCTTCGGGCGGCTGTAACGACTGGGCCGACCGGCATATCGCCAGTTACGAGACAATTCTCAGCGGCGACCTCGCCGGCAATGATGCTTATGTGAGCGACCCCTGTAATTTATCCACTGAGCCGACGCGAGCGGAAAACAGCTATCACGTCGTTACCGGCAGCAATACTGATGCGACGGCAATCCTCGATGGCTTTACCATTACGGCCGGCAACGCCAACGGCAGCGGTGGCTGGCCTGACGATGAGGGCGGGGGAATGCTCAATCTTAACACAAATTGCACAGTCAATAAATGCAAGCTCGTCGAGAACTCTGCAGGCGCTTACAGCGGAGGAATGCGGAACGGCAACAGTAATTTGCGTATAACCAACTGCGTCTTCTTCAGAAACGCAGCGATGAACGGCGGCGGCGGGATGCAGAATTACGACAGCAGCCCGAATGTGGTCAACTGCAGTTTCATCTGGAACAAGTGTGTTTCCAGCGGCAGTAACGGAGGCGGAGTGTACGACGTAAACAGCCATCCGGCGGTGACTAATTGCTCGTTTATTAGAAACTCTGCGGTTTATGGCGGCGGTATGTCGAACATCAACGGTAGTTGTCCGGCAATAACTAATTGCACTTTCACCGCCAATCTGGCCAGCACGTACTCCGGCGCTATAAACGACTGGAATAACGCCTATCCGATAATCAACAACTGTATCTTCTGGGACAATAACGCACCTGCCGGTTCGCAGATAGGCGACAGTGGTAGTAGCGCGGCAACCGTCAATTACTCTGATGTGCAGGGCGGCTGGACGGGCGCGGGCGGCATCGGTAACATCAACGCCGGCCCGTGTTTTGTGGACGCTAACGGCCTTGATAACGTTATCGGCACGCTGGACGACGACATTACGCTTTTGCCGGATTCCCCCTGCATCGACGTAGGCGACAACACCGCGGTGCCTTCTGGCGTGACCACAGACCTCAACGGCCGGCTCAGAATCGCAGATGGTGATTGTAACGACAGCGACATAGTAGATATGGGCGCTTCTGAGTTTGCGGGTGTTTACATCGGGGACCTGGATGGCGACTGTTATGTTGATTTCTACGATTTCGCGATATTCGCTAAATACTGGTTAACCAGCATATAAAGGAATGCTGCAATCAGATTGCGGCGAAAAGGCGGTTAAAAGGAGTTCAAATAAAGGTTTGGGCAGATTCGCAAGGGACGTTACATATAAAGCGTTTATCGACCCCCACCACGCGGGGTGGGGGCTATATACTCCGCAAAGCGGTTAAAAGGGGAAAAGATTCTTCGCTGTGCTTAGAACAACGACGGATAAATGTCCAATGTCCAATAACGAATATCGAAGGGAAAAGAGTATCAGGTCAGGAAGGAGAGGACTTTCTGGGAGAGGATGTCGCCGAGGATGCGGGCGGGAGTTTCGGACAAGTCGATTACCTTTATTACGTCGGCGTATTTCGCTTTTTCGGGGAGAAGGCGTTCGAGGTGATTTGGCTGAGAGGCGAACCATTGTTCGTTGAAGGAGAAGCCCTTGCGGCCCGGGAAAATGGCGACGTAAAAGATGTCGGTTTCGACGAGGTCCTGGAAGAAATGCGTGCCGAAGGAGAGGTCGGGGACGAGATTCGTGCCTTCGCAGGCAAGCTCGCCGAGGACCGAGACGTTATTGATTTCGGAAAAGCTGACGGGAACGCCGAGCGAGGGGGTGGTAGTGCCCCAACGGCCGGGGCCGAGGAGTAACAGGCCGGCGTCTTCGCGGTTAGTGATTTGTTTATTAAGCGAGCCGATGGCGCGGGCGACATCGTATTTTTGCCGGATAGGCAGGGCCTCGTATTTTATGGGGTCAACGAAGACGATGCGTTTTATGTCAACAGAGATTGAGCCACCCATAAAGTAGCCGGTGCAGGAGAAAAGGACCCTGGCCTGGTCGATAGTTTCGGGGACTGTAACGGCTGGGCGTCTGCCCTTTGTCTGGAGCGGGCGGCACTGGAGGAGGTTGAGCATCAGCCCGGCTTCGCCTGTGAAATTTACTGTGAATTCCACGTCAACGGGGTAATGATAGGCGGATTCGAGGCGTTTCAGGATTTTCTGCATAGAAGGGACGAAGTCGGTTTCCTTGAGCAGTTTCTCAAAGGTTAGAATCCAGTATTTCTGCCGGTCGAGCTTTAGGTGTTTTGATTTTTCGTTCAATTCGTGGTCAGGGACGGCAAGGAGGTCGATTTGGAGGTTTATGTTTTTGCCGAGCAATTCCTGGATGGGGAGCGAGTCGAGGCGGTTTTCGCGGATATCGAGCAGGTCAACGTAATGCTGAGAAAACCGGCGGACGTCCTCCATATTATCGAGGGGGCGAAGCAGTGGGGCGTCGAGGGCTATGGTCTGGGGGTAATCGTCCTCGACGCGGCCGACGGCGCGGGTGCCGAGGCCGACGACGAGGCGCAGCATACCGGCTTTGGGGTCGAGGTTGGGATTCCAGACGAAGGTATTATAGGATAGCGCTACGCCTGCGAGGTCGGGGAAAAAGTAACTGTTGCGATATGAGCCGGAGACCCGCTGGACGAGCAGGGCCATTTGCTCATCCTGCTTGTCGAGGCCCCGCTGGAGGCGATAAATGAGTGCGTCTTCGCCCATAGTGCTGGCGTAAACCTGCCTGACGGCGTCCTCGAAGTTGGCGGAGCGCTGCTCGGGGCTGCCCTGGTTGGCGCAGAACAAGCTGACGTATTTTCCGGCGAAGGCGTTTCCGAAGGCGTCTTCGAGCAAGCTGCTGGAACGGACAATGATAGGTGACTGGCCGAAGTATTCGAGCATCTGCTGGAACTGCTCTCGAATCTGGTCGGGGAATCGGCCTTTGAGGAGGCGTTCTCTTAATTCGGAAGCGACCTTGAAGTAACCCTGTCTGGTTTTATGCTCCATAAGGGGTTTCCACCAGTCGTTTTCGACGATGTAGGAGTAAAAGACGTCTGAGCCGACGTAGAAGGAGTCGTGCGGTTCGAGGCGGCCAGTGAGAGCAGGTGAATCATCGGAGGAGACAATCCTGTTGGCCAGGAGCATACCGACGGCCTTTCCGCCGATGAAGCCGGTGCCGATGAGGCGGTCCTTGATATTGAGGAGGTCATCGAGGGTGAAGTATTTTTTGGCGAGGGCGAGGATTCTTTTTTCCCTGCCAATCATCACCCTGCACAAATGGTCAACGGTTTTTTGATTTTCCTGCTGCGAGGTTTTTGGGAGCTGGGAGAGCTCTTTTGCGTGAATAAACATAAGGTCCCAGTGGTCGAGTGCTCTTTCGGCGGACTCGATACCCTGCTCGGAAATTCGGGAGAAGAGGCGGCTGGCGTCCACGGAGCTTGTGAGGGGGAAGAATTTGTCGGCCTGTCGGAGATGGGGCAGGAACATCGTCGGGGAATAGCGTTTCCAGACCTTGAGGGGGTGGACGTAAAATGTGCCGTCGAGGTTGTAGAGGTCCAAAAGGAGCTGGGTCGTGTCGCGGATTCTGGCGATGGTTTTGAAGGAGTGATTGTTTCGAAGCAGCGCGAAATACGTAACGGTATCAAGCTCGAAGAGGTATGGGCAGGTAATCATAAAGAAATTTCCAATCATCAGGTCCGTGGCCCAGGCGCTGAGGAGGTCAGAAAGGCAGTCAAAGACGTAATAGACGTCTTTGCCTTCTTGAGAGATTATGCCGTGGACCTGTGTTGAAAAGGTTTCGAAACCGGCGGAGGCGTCGAGGGAGTAGGTTTTTACGTCGGGATTGTTTTCGATAAGGGGCCTGTGATTGGCGAAACGCATATAGACGACTTTTTTGTCGGTCTGGACCGCGAGTGTAACAAAGGGAGCAACGAAACAGCGGTAGTCGTCGATAGAATCGACCTGCCAGACGACGTTGTCGCCTTTGCGAAGGTGGTTAAGGACCTCGTCGAGGCCTTTCAGACCAGTGCCTGGGTGCTCGGCCATAAGTCAATTCCTTTAATAATCCCTGGTTGCTTATTTGCAGGCAGTCGTTAAAATAAGTAAAACTTATTAAGCGATTCGGCAGGTTAAAAGCCGTTTGCGATATTCATAATACTAACCGAACGGGGCAAGAGTGCAAGAGTGCGCTGGGTAATATGAAGTATAAGGGAGTTTTATAATGCACATAGATACGTTGAAAATATTCTGCGATTTGGTTGACTTTCGGAGTTTTTCGAAGACGGCGGACAAGCACGTCGTCAGCCAGTCGGCGGTATCTCAGCAGCTTGCCCAATTAGAGCTGGAGCACAAGTGCCAGCTTCTGAACCGTCGGAAAAGGCCGATGGAGGTAACGGCGGCGGGAGAGATATTTTATAAGGCGGCGAGGGATATTATTGACAGGTATGAGCATTTGCGCAGCGAGCTGAGCGAGCTGAACGCCTCGACCAAAAGCAGGATAAACGTCGGGGCGATTTACAGCATCGGGATGCACACATTGCCTAAGTATATCAAGAGATTCATGGTCAAAAAGAGCAACGTGAACGTTCACGTGGATTACTTCGTGGCGGAGAAGCTTTACGAGCTTGTTTTGTCCGGGGAGCTTGACATCGGTCTTGTGGCGGCGCCGAGATTCGACAAACGACTTGAAGTTTTGCCGTTCGAGGACGAGGCGCTGGTCCTGGTTTGCAGCCCGAAACATCCGCTGGCGAAGGTGTCGGAGATTGATATTCCCAAGTTGCAGTTCGAGCGTTTCATCGGGTTTGAGGAAGGCACGCCGACGAGGGAATTGATTGACGGGATTTTTCAGCGTTACAATATTACCGTAAGACCCGTGATGGAATTCGACAACATCGAGACGGTGAAAAAAGCGGTAGAGATAAATTCCGGGGTGAGTATTCTTCCTGAGCCGACGGTATTGCAGGAGCTTGAGGGCGGGACGCTGAAGGCGATTGAGTTCGAGGACGAGAAATTTGTCAGGCCGACGGGGATTATCGTTCGCAAAGACCGGCTGCTGAGCGCGGATGCGCGATACCTGATTGAGCTGCTTCGGAAGAAATCGTGACCCGTGACTCGTGTCTCGTGACTCGTAAACCGTAACCTGTAATCCGTAACTTGCATAGGAGGTTCAAATGAAAGTAAAGGATTATAAGGACCTGAAGGTTTGGCAAAAAGGCATTGAGATTGTAGATAAGGTATACGCCTTGACGGCTAAATTCCCGAAAGAAGAATTGTATGGACTGACGTTGCAAATGCGAAAGGCTTCCATATCGATTCCATCCAATATTGCCGAGGGATTTATGAGAGGCCATACTAATGAGTACAGGCAGTTTCTTCGTATATCCCTGGGTTCCTGTGCAGAATTGGACACTCAGTCAATAATCGCAAATAGAAGGAAATACATTACAAAACAAGAATTGGATGAATTGTCAGAGGATTTAAACCACGAAAGCCGAATGCTCATGAATCTTATTACTACCCTTCAATAACGGACGAGCCACGAGTCACGAGCGACGAGAGACAAAATGTTTAATATGGCAATCAAAGCTGTAATCTTTGACCTGGACGGGACTATAACGCGGCCTTTTTTCGATTTTGACGCGATTAGGGAGGAGATGGGTTTTTCGCCGGACGCGGGGCCGATACTGGAATTGATGGAGAAGATGACTGCTGAGCAGCGAAAGGCCGCAGAGAAAATCTTAGAGCGGCACGAGGAAAGGGCGGTTGCGGAATCGGCTTTGAATCCCGGGGCGAAAGAGACGCTCGAAGAGCTTGGCAAAAGAGGTATCCGTGTCGGGATATTGACCCGGAATAAGGTAAGTAACGCTTCGGCGGTGGCGGCGAAGCACGGTTTTAAGTTCGACGCGGCGGTGGGCAGGGATGAAGGTCCGGTCAAGCCGGATGGTTTTGGGGTCGGGTATCTGTGCAAACAATTTGGTATCGAGCCGGCGGAGGCAATGGTGGTGGGCGATTATCTTTTCGATTTGCTCTGCGCAAGGGCGGCGGGAGCGGTCAGCGTGCTTTTGAAAAACCACCGCAAGGCCGAGGAATTTGCACAATACGCTGATTTTGTTATTGAAAATATACCAGAGATAATCGAGATTATTGAAAGCAAGCAGGCGAACTCACCGCAGAGAACGCAGAGACCGCAGAGGAAAAATAATGGCGCATAAGAATCATAAAAAAACTCGTAAATTTCACCCTTTTCTGGAGATATTTTAAAGGTGAGAAAACGATCTTGGATAGGTTTTTTGCTTGGTATATTTTCCTGCATTTTACTATGGGGAAATTGGTTGTTATTCAGTTTTTCTTTAGTTGTCACTTTAATAGTATTTTGGAGTATAGGTGTTATTTCTAATTGTGCGCTGCGAGATGAGTCCTATTGGAGAGATAATGTTCGGAAGAATATGCTTTCGGAAGGATACTCTGAGGAAAAGGTCAATAAACATCTTTCGTCTGTGCCACTAAAATACAATGCGAACCAAGTTCCTGATTGGCTGATTTTAATAAATTTTATTTTTTCTGTTATTTGCCTTTTATTTTTCCTTACAGGTGTATTTTTGAAATTAGTAAATTAGGGACAAGTCCGAATTTATAAAGGTGAATAATAAATGAATTCAAGGTTAATTGCGTCGTGCGGGATAAATTGCGGGGTATGCCTGGGTCATCTCAGGGGAAAAAACAGATGCCCCGGGTGCAGGGATATTAACAAAAATAATCCTGTAACCCGCTACGGCTGTATAATAAAAAACTGCAGCGAATTAAAGAGACATAAATGGAAGTTCTGTTCGGATAAATGCGATAAATACCCGTGCAGGCGGCTTGGAGATTTAGACAAAAGATACCGGACCAAATACGGAATGAGTGTAATCGGCAATCTGGAGAATATAAGGAGATACGGGATAAGACGGTTTGTCCGGAACGAGAAGGCAAGATGGAGATGCAGGAAGTGCGGAGGCACGATTTGCGTGCACCGGGATTTCTGCCTGATATGCGGAGAGAAGAGCCGCGATAAACTAAAGGAGTAATTGCAATCAGGGACAAACCCGAGTATTTCATTACGCTGATTTTGTTATTGAAAAAAACGCCATAATGCTCAAAATTATCGTAACTAAAAGCTGATTTCGGAAGGCATAATGGGCAATATAGTATTAAAGGCACTAGTTGTTGTAATGTTTTTCGTTACGGGGTGCGGGGGTGATAGCCGGGCCGATGAGGTTTTGGCTTTGCCGTCGCAGGATGTAAATACCGACCCGGTCAGTAAAATCCTGACAAACCTGCAATACGCGGCGGGGGGACTGAAGTCGTACCAGTGCAAAATTGAGTATCTATTCAGTCAGCCGATTTTAGAATCGAAGACCCTTCGAATGGGGAATTTATACTATGCCCGTTTCGACGGGGGGTCGAAACTGCGAATCGAATTCGATGCGCTTACGCAGGACGACGGGCCGATGCAGAAGAACAGAGATATTTATATTTTCGACGGTCATTGGCTTACGCACATTGATTACCAGATTAAGCAGGCGCAAAAGCGGCAGTTGGCAGAAGCAAATGAGCCAATAGACGCCTTTGAATTAGTCAAAAGGACTTTTCCCATAATCGGGTTCGACAGGTCGGAAGATTTGAAAAAGCAGTTCGACGTCAATCTCATCGGCGAATCGAACGGGCTTGTGCATTTGTTTTTGAAGGTAAAGCCCGATTCACAATACAAGGACGATTATACGTCGGTGGATGTGTGGATTGATACGGCCAAAACGGGTCTGCCGGAGAAGGTTGCGACTACTAACAACAACGGCGATATTTATGAGATTAGGTTTATTGAGCCGAAGGTCAATGAAATGATTAATGAGAAGGTATTCGAGTTTACGATTCCCAACGGCTTTGGCAAGCCGGAGGTAATACCGTTGAAAAAATAGTATGGAGATATTTTTAATGGCATCATACAGTTGCCTCTATATATTTTTAGACGAAGGAGGGAACTTCGACTTTTCGTCGAACGGGACGAAAAAATTTACAATTACGGCAGTGAGTATGACACGGCCTTTTACATTTTATGAAGCATTTACTTCATTGAAGTATGATTTAATAGAAGAAGACCTTGACCTGGAATACTTTCACGCCGCGGAAGACAGGCAAAATGTCCGTGGTAAAGTATTCGAGATAATATCCGACCATCTTCCAAATATTCGTATAGATACCGTTGTAGTGGATAAAAGAAAAACAAACCCGTCATTTAGAGAGGTTGACAAGTTTTATCCAAAGATGCTCGGATATTTACTGCGATATCTTTGCACGCCTGAAAACCTCAGCAAGTATTCCGCTGTTATAGTAACGACAGACGCAATACCCGTTAAGAAAAAGCGCAAAGCCGTGGAAAAGGCGATAAAAATTGTGTTATCGGAAGTGATGAAGCCCATCGGAAAGCACTATCGGGTTTTACACCACGCATCGAAATCGGGGTTTGGTTTGCAGGTAGCGGATTATTGCAATTGGGCGATTTACCGTAAGTGGGAAATACAGGACATGAGAAGCTATGGTTTAATTAACAGCAGAATTAAAAGTGAATTTGATATTTTTGAGTCGGGACAAACTTTGTACTATTAAAAAGCTAACCGCCTTGACTACCTCAGCAGGAGAGCCCCATGGGCTCTTATCATCAAGGCGGAATCTTTCAAAACAAAGCTTCTAATGATAATATACGACCAGTGTGGCCAAAAAGTCAAGGGAAAAAAGGAAAAATACGAACTTTATGAAAACAATGCAGAAAACAGAAAGCAAGTCCGATAATTCTTGAAAGGAATAACAATGGCCAAGGGGATAGTGATTTATTATTCGCGAAGCGGCAATACCAGAGAAATGGCGGAAATGGTCGCCAAGTCGATGGGGGATGCCGGTCTTGAGACCGACTGCAAAAGCGTCGATAAGGTCAAGGTCGATGACCTGCTGGCTTACAACGCGATAGTAGTGGGTTCGCCGACGTATTATGGGACGATGGCGGCACAGATAAAGCAGCTTATCGACGAATCCGTGGTCAAGCACGGTCAATTAGACGGCAAGGTGGGGGCGGCCTTTACCAGCTCGGCGAACGTCGGCGGGGGCAATGAGACGACGGTTTTGAGCATACTGCAGGCGATGCTAATCAGCGGAATGGTCATACAGGGCGACCCACAGGGCGACCATTACGGGCCGGTGTCGATAGGCAAGCCCGACCAGCGGGTTGAGAAACTTTGCGGCCGATGGGGCAGGAGAATCGCGGAATTGACCAAAAAACTGGGTCGATAGCTTAGAAATAGAGGGTGCGTTTTTTTGAAAAAAAACGCATATTTTCTTTGACAAGACGCCGATGTATAGTTAATTTTCTGTCAATCGGGCTTAAAAATAAGGATGATTAACCGCCTAATACGCAGTATCCCTTACGGGACTGGAGGCAATCTCATGCAAGAGTACGAAACATTGAAGGCGCTGGTAGCGGAAATAGAGGCAGACCTTAGCAAGGCCGAGGGCGGAAACAAGGCCGCAGGGACGCGTGTTCGCAAGCAGATGCAGAGTATCAAGCAGGCGGCCCAGACAGTCCGCAATAAGATATTGGAAATAAGGTCAACTCAGTAGATTTTCAATTTTCTATTTTCGATTTTCTATTTGAAAAAGAATTGGCGACGGTTTCCGCAGTTAAATAGAAAATAGAAAATAAGAAATAGAAAATTACAAAACGGCCGATGTTTGCTTGCCAGTCGGTCCGGGTTGGGTTCCCCGAACACAAAGGAAAGGATATGCCGCCGCCGTTATTGTTCGATTTGTCAAGAATAGACCTGTCGGCCAAACCCGTCTTCGATAAGGACGCCATCGGTAAGGTCAATCCCCAGCAATACGAGATGCAGCAATTAGACGGCGTTTTGTGGTATGACAAGGAAAATATGCTTGTTCTCGGCTACAAGGACGTGACCGACAAGGAGTTCTGGATTCGCGGGCACATTCCGGGCAGGCCGCTGATGCCGGGGGTGATTATGGTCGAGTCGGCGGCCCAACTGCTTAGTTTTTTCGTCAAGCAGATTATTGGTTTGCAGGGTTTCATCGGCTTTGCCGGTATTGATTCCGCAAAGTTTCGCTCGACCGTTGAACCGGGCCAGCGACTTTTGCTTTTGGGCAAAATCACAAAGTACCGCCCCGGCAGAAAATACGACGCCTATATCCAGGGTCTTGTCGGCGACAAAATGGTCTTCGAAACCGAGGTATCGGGAATGGGCATTTAATTCGTCGCTCGTTTATCGTGGCTCGTCTCTCGTAAAAAAAACAGGAAATCCTTATGCCGCAGGAAGAACAGGTTCTGGTAGTCCAACGGAAGGTTTTTGAGGAAACGGGTGCGTTTAACGGCCTTGCGTTAGACGTTGAGCGTTATATTGATAAACTTTTTGTGCAGGGCGTCCCGCGGTTTATTCCCCGGCCGCAGGCAGAAAAAGACCCGTCATTCAAGCAGCTTATTCCATACGTGATTATGACCTGCGGGGGCAAAATCTTGAGCTACGTTCGCGGCAAAAAAGCGGGCGAAACCCGGCTTGTCGCAAAGCGCTCCATCGGCATCGGAGGCCATATAAATCCCGTTGATTGGACGCTGTTTACTGCGAATCCTTATAAGACATATCTTGAGGCCGTGCAGCGGGAGGTGGCTGAAGAGGTTTCGGTGGAAACGCCTTATAAGGATAAAATTGTTGCTTTGCTCAACGACGATTCAAACGAGGTCGGGCAGGTGCATTTGGGGATTGTTCACCTTTGGAATCTTGATACGCCGAATGTCAGTAAAAAAGAGCCGATGATAACGCAGATGGGCTTTATGAGTATTCCTGAATTGCAGGCGGTTAGGGAAACAATGGAAACCTGGTCGCAGATTTGCTTAGAGGGCCTGAAGAAAATGGCTTGAGCCGCCGGAAGAATTAAGGCAATTCCGCTCTCGTATTTCGAGTGGAATCGCCTTTTTAGCAGACAAAGCAGGTTTAAACTTCTCTTTGGCCCGGGATGTTAAGGCGCCGGGTTGTGCGGCCATTCGATCCAGCTGCCTTTAGCGGTCAATTCGGCCACAATCTCATCAGCGATCTCGTCAATATCATTATAGGAAGCGGTATTGACATGGCGTGTCCATTTGGAATCCAATTTTAACGACACCGTTACGGGGCCTGAGTATATATCGTTAGGATCGAAAAAATCGTAACTGGAGAGTAATCCCGTGCCTTTTAAACTTCTAGGGATGAAATCCCAATAACCAGAACCACCGGGTCCATTAAAATATTTCGTTCGCTGGCCCTTGCCGACCACGTCAAACGATACTTCGCCATAAGCGTCATCTGCGGAAAAACTAAGTAACACAACATGACAGGGGTCATAGGGATTCATAGTAATCGAATCGGGTATCACTTTGTAGTATTTGTCTTTTGAATTATAAACTATCACGCTCGAATCAAGGACGTTGCCCTTCTCATCGCCGGATTCAACGGTTTCCACTAACCAATAACCATTTACCGTCGCTGATGTGAGGTTATTGGTGTCATTAACGTCAAAAATCGTTTTCGAGGCCTTGATAGTGCCCTTGAAGACGAAGACCCTTCCCATTCCATAAGAGTTTTGGCACCAGGCGAACGCCGCCAGTAAAGTCAACAACACCAGTAATTTTCTCATATCACAGCTCCTTAATGAATCGTTCAATAATTTCCTTTGTTGCCATTGATATCCATTCAGGTCGATTTAAGTGAGAAGAGCGATGATAGTCAAATAAAATCGTGGCAAAATTCCTGTTTTTTGGCTTAAAGTATTGTAAAATGACTGCCGAATTTAAAATAGGACGCGGAGAGGACCTGTTGGCCCGATAAAACAGGCGATAAAGGATTAGATTATGAAAACGCAGTGTCCGAATTGTAAGGCGCAGTTCAAGGCCAATGACGCAAACGCCGGCAAACAGGCGAAATGTCCAAAATGCGGCAAGCCCTTTATTATTGAGCCATTGATAGAGAAACCCGTGGAGAAGCCGGCAGCCACAGCGCCTCCCGCTCAAAGTTCGAAACCAGCAGAAGCCCCCGTAAAACATTCTCAGCCCAAAATACCACCTTTGATGATACGTCCCCCTTTGGCGGAGCCGACATCCGTACGTGCGCCTGCTAAAAGTGCGGAGCCGGCAGCGCCGCCTGTCGAAAGACCGAAGCCCGCAGAACCGCCTGAAAAAATTCAAGAGCCGGTTGAAGAACCCGTTACGGAAAGGGCCGAGCCGGCAGCGCCGCCTGTCGAAAGACCGGAGCCGGAAGAAGAACCCGTAAAAAGCGAAGCGCCGGCAGCAGCGGCCGTAACAAGTCCGGAGGAGACAGTGCCGCCTGTAACGATTCCGGAGCCGGCAGCACGACCGGCGCCCGTGGCTGCGCCGGTAAAAAGTGCGGCGCCGATAAAGGAAGAAAAAGCCGAATCAAAACAGGCGCCCACAAAAGTCATATCGAAGGCGTTGTTTGTTTATTTCTGGATGTTCGTTCGTATGATTGCCGGGGCGTTGGGAGCGGCAGGCCTGATGCTGGCAGTCGGAAAGGACATCGGGTTACCCCTGGATATCATACCAGGGATAAAGCTGGAGGCATTTATGTTTTTTGCAGGTGCGGATGTTTTCCTCATTTTCAGCGTGCTGATTGAGCTGATGCTGTTTTACAGGATGTGGGCCGCGATTAAGGACAGCCAGACGTCGATAACGCCCGGCAGGGCGGTCGGATTTTTATTCATACCGGTATTCAATATTTACTGGGCGTTATGTATGGTCATCGGCTTCGCAGAGGACTATAACTCATTTATACGGCGACGGGGGATAACGGCCAAATCGCTGCCTATGGCGATATATGTGATATACGCGTTTGCATTTATGCTGTCGATACTGTTTGTGACAACACCTATGCTTAGTGTGTTTGGGTTTGTTGACCGCATAAGCGCGGCATTTGCCAGCTATACCTCTATTTCGTGGGGGCTGTTTGGTTTTATAGGCGGAGTTGGTATAGCTCATTTTATTACATATATGCTGTTCGCGATAAAAACCTGTAACGCGATAAACGCCCTGCCGGCGAGGAAATAAGGCCGGCAAGACAAGGCGTTTGCGTTGGCGTTAACGATGCCGATGAGAAACCGCACAATTCATTTCTTTGGTCTTTTTCTGTTTCTTTTTGGTGTGGCGGTATGCGGGTGCGGGAAAAAGGGGGAGCAATCGGTTACGTTTGCAGTCGGGGGCGCGCCGGCGGAGCTGGATTTCTGGCGTGAGCTGACAGATGAGTTCGAGAAGCAGACCGGCATAAAAATGGATTTGCTGAGGCAGCCGACAGACACCGATTTGAGAAAGCAGGGGCTTGTAACGGCTTTGAGGTCGGGCGGGAGCGACCCTGACGTATTTCTTATGGACGTTGCCTGGCTGGCCCAGTTTTCAGCATCGGGCTGGCTTGAGCCGCTTGATTCGGACGTGGAAAGTAATCAGTTAGACACGCAGGTATTTTTCGAAAAGGTCCTGAATCTTATTGACGGATACGACGGGCGTCTTGTTGCCTTACCCGTTTATGTGGACGGCGGAATTTTGTATTACCGAAAGGATTTGCTCGAAAAGAACGGGATTGAGGGGCCGCCTCAGACGTGGCGGCAGCTTGTCGAGCAGGCGCAAAGAGTTCAGGAGGAGGCCAGGAAAACAAATGCGAATTTTTACGGGTTCGTCTGGCAGGGGGCTCAATACGAGGGGCTGGTGTGCAACTGGCTCGAGTTTGCCGGTTCGTATGGCGGCGGCATTATACTCGACGGGAGTGATATTGAGCTCGACACGAAAGAGAACGTTGAGGCGACGCAGTTTATGTCCGACCTCATCCACAAATATGGAATCTCGCCGCCCAATACCTTCACCGAGATGAAGGAGGAGGAAGCGAGGATTTTTTTTCAGCAGGGAAACGCCCTGTTCGAGCGAAACTGGCCATACGCCTGGGCGCTGCACGAGGGCGAGGATTCATCGGTCAAAGGGAAAGTCGGCATAGCGGCTTTGCCTCATATCGCAGGCAAGCGAAGCGTCTCAACGCTTGGCGGCTGGCACATAGGGATGTCGAAATATTCGGATGCGAAGCGGGAGGGATTCGAATTTATAAAGTTTGTCCTTTCGTATGACACGCAAAAGAAGCTGGCAATGAAGCTGGGCTGGAATCCGGCAAGAAGAGACGTTTACGCCGACGCGGACGTGGTCGAACTGATGCCCCATTTTGTTTATTTGAGAGACGTGTTCGAGAATCTTTATTCCCGCCCGAACGTTCCTTACTATACGGTGGTTTCCGAGGTCATTCAACGATACGTCAGCGGCGTGCTAAGCGGCAGGATGGCCGCAGGCGAGGCGCTGTCGGAGGCGGAAAAAGAGACGCGAAAAATCGTTGAAAAGTATAATCCGAAACAGATTCCAAACGATGAGTGATATTACCGATAAGGAAATTAAAGCCGCCTGCGTATTTATTTCGCCGCTGATAGTCCTCATTTTTCTTTTTATTCTTGTGCCTGTTCTGGGCACTCTTTTAAACAGTATGTTCCAGGACGTGGCTTTTCTTGATAAGCAGTTTGTTTTTTTGAGAAATTTTCGGCAGCTCTTTGCCGATTCGGGTTTTCGACAGGCATTAAAGTTTACTCTATTATTTGTTCTGGTATCCGTTCCCATTGAAATAGTCCTGGGGATGGCGTTTGCAATGCTTATGAATACTCATATTCCCCTTCGCGGCCTGCTGCGGGCGTGTGTCCTGATTCCGTGGGCGATACCGGCGGCGGTTTCAGGCAGAATCTGGGAGCTGATTTATAATTACAGCTACGGTCTGGCCAATTTCATTTTTACCGAACTCGGCATAACAACCGAACCGGTAAACTGGCTGGGAACAAGTTTGGGGGCTTTCATCGCGGTTGTAATTGCCGACGTCTGGAAAACAACTCCGTTTGCAGCCATTATTTTGCTCGCGGGATTGCAGGCGATACCCGTCGAGCTTCTCAACCAGGCGAGAGTGGACAGGGCTAATTTCCTCCAGGTTTTTTATAAGGTCGTGCTTCCCCTGATGAAACCGATAATAATCGTCGCGCTTCTGTTCAGAACCATAGACGGTTTGCGTGTTTTCGACCTGATATACGTTTTAAGCGGCGGCGGGCCGGGCGGTGCGACGACTTCGATATCACATTACGCCTACAAATACTTTCTCGGCGGGGACTTCGGTTACGGCTCGGCGGTGTCCGTGATATTGTTTATGATAGCGTTTCTGCTGTCGGTATTTTACGTTAAGGCGGGCAGGTTTATGACGGGGCAGGTATGAGTGAAAATACAGTAAGAAATTGGCTCGTTTTGGCGGGGATAGTTTTTTGCCTGGCTTTTTGTCTTTTTCCGTTTATCTATATGCTCGTAATCAGCTTGAGCACGCGGGCGGATTTCCTTTCGCAGAGGGCGTCTTTCAAATTCACGCTCGATAATTTCAACGCCGTCCTGACCGACGGCTCGCTACACTTTCCGGACTATCTGCGCAATAGTTTCCTTATTTCACTGGCGAGCGCGTTTTTTTGCGTCGTGATAGCGTCTCTGGCGGCCTACGCCATAACCCGGCTGCAATTTCCAGGCAGGATGTCCTTGTTGTTTTTTGCGCTTGCGGTTTCGATGTTTCCGCAGATTGGGCTTGTCGGGTATCTGTTTAAGTTTATGACCCGGCTTGGCTGGATAAATACGTATCAGGCGCTTGTTTTACCTTATACGGCGTGGATTCTGCCATTGTCCTTGTGGATACTGGTAAGTTATTTTTCTCAAATTCCGCGGGAGCTGGATAAGGCCGCATTAGTGGACGGCTGCACATATCGGCAGATACTTTGCAAGGTTATTTTGCCCGTTGCGGCGCCGGGAGTGTTGTCTGTATTTCTTTTGTCATTTATCTTTGCTTTCAACGAATTTATGTTTGCCCTTATGCTGACGACGGATTACAGGGCGCGCACGGTACCGGTCGGCATAGCTTTATTCCAGGGCCTGCACGGCCAAACGCCCTGGGGCAATATAATGGCCGCCTCGGTTGTTACAACGCTGCCGATAGTAATCCTGACGCTCGTATTTCAAAGGCACATAATGGCCGGCCTGACGAGAGGCGCGGTTAAAGGGTGAGTAAAAAATGAAGGTGGAATTAACTGATATAACCAAGGAGTTCACTTCTCTGAGGGGCCGGGTTGTCGCGCTGGATGACATAAGTATAAAAATAGACGAAGGGGAGTTCTTCGTTTTGCTCGGCCCCAGCGGCTGCGGCAAGAGCACGCTTCTTAATCTCATCGCGGGACTGGAAAAGCCGACCGCCGGACGGATTCAGTTTGACGATAAAGTTGTTGCTGATACAGACCGCAGGATATTTCTCACCCCTAAAGAAAGAAACGTCGCTTTTGTGTTTCAAAGCTACGCGCTTTATCCTCACCTGGACGTTTTCGAGAACATCGCCTTTCCGCTGCGAATTGCCCGCATTGAGAAAGCAGAGATAAAAAAGGCGGTTGAGCAGGCGGCTGCGACGCTGGAAATAACCGATTTGCTCGCGGTCAGGCCCGCCGAATTGAGCGGGGGGCAGCGACAAAGGGTAGCCATTGCCAGGGCGATAGTTCGCAAGCCCAACGTGTTTTTGCTCGATGAGCCGTTATCAAACCTCGATGCCAGGTTAAGAATTGCTATGCGTGCGGAAATCAAAAATCTTCAGGATAAGCTTGGAATAACGACCGTATATGTTACTCACGACCAGGTTGAGGCGATGGGATTAGGCGACAGAATCGCGGTATTGAACCGGGGCAAAATCGAGCAAATCGGAACGCCCGAATCGCTCTATGAAAAACCGGCCGGTATCTTTGTTGCTCAATTTATCGGTTCTCCGCCTATGAACATAATTGATGCATCCATTATCAAAGCAGACGGAAAATTATGCGTGGTTCTGGGAAATCAAAAGCTCGTAATACCGTCTGAAAAGATACGGGAAATCGAGGGATTAAAGGAAAATCACTTTATTCTGGGATTAAGGCCTGAACATATTACAATAAATCCGCCCGACAACGCTCAAATGTTAACAGCCACGATACACTCCGTGGAATCTCTGGGCAGGGAAACAGCGGTGTATTTGGATGTTGACGGCCTCGCGATAACGGCGCTTTGCGACAGGGAGGGCATGGGAAAAGGCCGGCAGGTTCGCGTCAGAATTCACCTTGACAAAATGCATATTTTTAAGGGCGAGCGATAAATCATCCCAAAATCGACCGGTGCGAAGTGTTGACTGATATTGCGGGCAACCTGTATAATATGGTTAAGATATGAACGATTCTATGGGCAAATTTTGCGAGGGAAACGAATGAATCCTGCCAGGATATTGATAGTGGATGATGACGCCGACATTACCGAGGCAATGAGAATAGTGCTGGAAAGCAAAGGGCACACTATCGATGCCGCGATTGACAGTAAAGACGCGGCCAGCCGTATCAAGTCACAAAAGCCCGACCTCATAATACTGGACGTAATGATGAGCACCAAGAGCGAGGGTTTTGATTTCGCGAGGGAGCTGAAAAAGGACGCCAAGACGCGGGATATCCCGATTTTGATGCTGACAGCGATAAAGGAAAAAACCGGCATAGATTTTAAGCCGGCGGCGGGTGATGAGACGTGGCTGCCTGTAGAAGATTTTCTCGATAAGCCCGTCAAGCCGGAGCAGCTCATTGAAAAGGTCGAGTCGCTGCTGAAGTAGTGATTTAATGGAAAGCATTCTGCAAAGTAAAAACCTTGTGCAGCGGGCCTATTGGCTGATTCGGCTGCGGTGGATGGCAATTGCCGGCCTGGCGACCGCCACATTCATTGCCAACGAAATACTCAATGTATCTTTGCCGGTGCGGTATCTTTACAGGATGTCGGTAATTCTGATTTTCTACAACTTCTTATTATACGACCTGATGCGATATGTTACATGGAAAGGCCGGACTACAACTCCTGCCGCAATCAACCGCATCATAACCTTTCAAATAACAGCCGACTGGATTATCCTGACGATTATTCTTCATTTCTCCGGCGGTATCGAAAATCCCTTCTACCTCTATTTCGTTTTTCATACAATTCTGACGGGAGTGCTCCTTTCGAAGGTTCAAAGCTACATTCAGGCGACTTTAGCCATTGTATTGTTCGGCGCTCTTGTCTTCCTGGAATATCTTCAAGTCATTCCTCATTATGTGCTGACCGGTTTTCTTGAGGGCGTCAATTACCGCGACGAGCTTTACATCTTCGGGACCTTTTTCGTATTCTCAACCACAATTTACGCGGTTGCGTATCTGACGGCTTCAATCTCTGAACAGTTAAGGCAGCAACAGAAGGAACTGGAGGAGACAAACACACAGTTGCAGAAGAAGGACAATCTGAAGAATGAATACGTGCTTCGGCTTACCCACGACATAAAGAGCCATCTGGCGGCCATTCAAAGCTGCCTTGACGTTGTCAATGACCAGCTTGTTGGTTCGCTAAACGATAAACAAATAGACCTGATAGAACGCGCGCGCAGAAGAACCGGCAAGTGTTTGAATTTTATTTCCGCCCTGTTGAAGCTTACGAGGATGAAACTTACCGGTCAGCTCGATATGGAATATTTCCCGGTGCGTAACGTTCTTTTCAACTCTCTTGCAACGGTGGAACGAACGGCAAAAGAAAAGGAAATATCCATCTCTCATCAGATTGGCGAAGGCGTCGATGAAATCTACGGCGAGCCGGTTTTAGTTGAGGAAACTTTAACTAATATTCTGTTTAACGCCGCCAAATACACACCCGAACACGGCAAAATCGAAGTGAACATAAAGGACGAGAATGAAGGCGTCCTTATTGAGGTAAAAGACAACGGTATCGGCATACCTCAGCAGGACCTCGGGCGCATTTTCGAGGAGTTTTTTCGCGCTGAAAACGCGCGAAAAATCGAGAAGGACGGCACAGGACTGGGATTGTCCTTTGCCAGACAAGTGGTTGAGCGACACAAGGGGAGCATCTGGGCGGGCAATAATCCCGAAGGCGGCAGCACCTTCAGTATCCGGCTTCCAAAGCGGCCATATTGATTGTTATAAATTTTCACTTCCCGTAATATTTTATCTTGACAAAGGCGATTGTGGTTTGATAAGCTCAAAAAATCGTCATCTGTGAATGTGAACACAAGTGCAAGTGATTGTGAACGCAGGCACAACAGGGGATTCCTTATGCGATATCGCAGGGTTCCGGATGAAACAGTTCGACGCATGCCGTTGTATCTGCGGGGAGTCCGCATTCTTTCCGAGAAGGGTCAAGGCAGTATTTGCAGCAAGAGTCTGGCTGACTGTCTGGGCATAAGCGCCTGGCAGATAAGAAAGGACTTTTCGTATTTCGGCGATTTCGGCAAGCCGGGGGTCGGATACGACGTGGCGATGCTGGAGAGCCGAATCAACAAAATTCTCAATCTCGGGTGCGGTCATAATGTTGTCCTTGTCGGCGCAGGAAATCTGGGTTCGGCGATATTGTCTTTCAACGGGTTCAGGCAGTATGGTTTTAACATTATTGCTGCTTTTGACCGCGACGCGAAAAAAATCGGCAAAAAGAAGGGGCCGGTTGTTATTGAGGACGTTTCCAGGATAGCAAGGATGGAGAAAAAGGGGGTGGACCTCGGAATCATAGCGGTGCCGGTTTCAGCGGCCCAGGAGATTGCCGACGCCCTGACAGCAATTGGAGTAAAAGGCATCCTGAACTTCGCACCCGTTCGTATCAGCGTGCCTAAAAAAGTCAAAATTGTTTCCATCGATATTGCCGTAGAGCTGGCCCGGCTTCCTTATTATATGGTTTCCAGCCAATCGCAGGGAGTAGTGGAGTGATATGGACGCGGTTTTTGTAAGCAAGTTAAAAACATTGCTTGATGCACTGGCGGAAAAGATGGACGTTTACGTTCCAGCAAAGGCGTCCAAACACCTCGTTTTCACAAAATACGACCCCGGGAGCAGCCCTGCGGTTGAGTTTAACGCCGTTCGCACCTGCACACCCGTCAAGGAGTTTTTGTTTCCGCTGCGTGAAACGGCCGCAACGATGCAGACACAGGCGCAAGTTCCGGCCTTGAAAGCATTTGCCGTGGTCGGGTTAAAGGACTGCGACGTGCGGTCAATTGCGATTCTCGACAAGGTCTTCGCAGAAGATGACTTCAAGGATGCCCTGTATGTGGCGAGACGGGAAAAAATGTTCATCGTCTCGTCGGACTGCACCGAGCCCGCCCAAACCTGCTTTTGCGCGCTATTCGAAGGGAAGGGTTTTACCGAAAAGGGATTCGACCTTAACATCTCGCCTATAAAAGGCGGCTTTATTGTTGATATCGGCTCGCGGAAAGGGCATGAATTTGTCGAGCGAAACAGCGGATTGTTCGCGGACGTTCCGGCGGCGCTGCTGGAGGAAAGAGACGCGAACAGGGCGGCGGTGCAGCAGCAGCTCGAACGGCAAAGCGCAGAGTTCATTCCTTCAGAACCCCTGCAGCGGATATTGGAGCGAACACAGGATTCGGAAATTTTTGCCCAGCTCGCGAAGGACTGCATTGAATGTCAGGCCTGCACCCGCGTTTGCCCGACCTGCCATTGTTTTTATTTATATGACGGCAAACAACAGGATTACTTTACAAAGATGAAAATCTGGGACAGTTGTATGAGATTCGGATACGCAATGGTTGCAGGCGGCGCCAATCCCAACAAGGTCCTGGGCGAGAGGATGAAGCATCGTCTGATGCACAAGTTTGTCTATTTTCTCGAGCGTTACGGCGTGAATATGTGCGTCGGCTGCGGCAGGTGCATTGACGCGGACGCCGGCGGCATAGACCTGCGGCAGGTGTTGAAAAAGCTCGGCGAAGAAGCAAGGTTACAAAAGACGGAAAGGGCCAAATGAACGGAAATCTTTACCAGCCCATAAGCGGCCGGATAATTGATATTATTGACGAGTCGCCGACGATAAAAAGTTTTGTCGTTGAAGCCGAAAGCCCGTTCAAGTTCGCGACGGGCCAGTTCATAGAGCTGACCCTGCCCGGCGTTGGCGAGGCGCCTTTCACGCCCTCATCGTCGCCGAAGCAGACAGAACAGATGGAAATTACAATTATGAAGGCGGGGCGGGTAACCGGCCTGCTGCACGAGTGTTCGCCCGGCCAAATGGTCGGGATACGCGGGCCTTTTGGAAACGGCTATCCGGTCAACGGCTTTGCCGGAAAGGAAATTTATATCGTCGGAGGCGGCGTGGGGCTGGCGCCGATTCGGTCGCTGTTCCTGACGCTTGTGGACAGGATAAAGGATTTCAAGAAGGTTGTTTGTCGATTCGGCGCACGGACGCCGGATGATTTTATTTACAAAAAGGCGTTGTTCGGCCCCTGGCAGAAAATTAACGGCGTTGACATAAAATTGACTGTTGACAAAGGCGACGGCCAGTGGACAGGGAATGTGGGGGTTGTAACGACAATTCTCAACGCCAACGACGTGGACGTGAAAAACGCCGTTGCGATAGTATGCGGGCCGCCGATTATGATGAAATATGCGACAATCAAGCTGCTCGAATTCAAATTTGCCCCCGACACTATCTACCTTTCGATGGAAAAGAATATGAGCTGCGGAATCGGCAAGTGCGGCCATTGTATGCTGGGAAAATACTACGTTTGCAAGGACGGCCCCGTGTTTACATACGAACAGATAAGGAAGTATCCGAAAATCTGGGATTGATTCGTAAGATATGGCGGAAAAACTGATAATAGACCTTGGTAAGTGCAGACCACAACAGCAGTCCGCGGTGCTTTGCTCATACAATAAGCATCCTGACAACCGCGGTTTCGATTCGCTGCTCGAGATGATTCGGTTCGCATTGATTTGCCGGCGTTGCAAGGAGGCGCCCTGTATAGCGGCTTGTCCTCGCAACGCGCTTGAGAAGGTGAAGAAAAACCCGGACGATGAGGGGATTCTCAGCCGAGCGAATATGCTTTGCACCGGCTGCGGCTCCTGTGCGATTGCGTGTCCATTCGGGACGGTTTATAACGATTTGATACTGTTTCCGAGCAGCGTCTGCGACCTGTGCAGGGGCCGGCTGAATAACGGAGAAAAGCCCCTTTGCGTCCGCACGGGCGAGGGCGCTATTGAATACGCAGAAGTCGAACCCGCCAAACAAACCGATATGATTGAGGTCTTTGACGATATTGTCGTCCGCGTCAAAGGCGGACAGCTCTGGGAGCCGTTTTTGGGCGAAAAGACAGGCGGAAAACCGTGGCAGAAAGGCATTAAGCGATGAATAACGAAATGCAAGTCCTGTTCTGGATTTTAGTGTTTCCGGGATTTGTCTTTACCGCCGTCCTCGGGTTGCTTGCGGCCTGGATTGTTCGCAAAGTCAGCGCTTTGGTTCAGTATCGCGTAGGTCCTCCGTTCTTGCAGCCGTTCTGGGACGTCAGGAAGCTGTTATCAAAGGAAGTTTTGATTCCGCAGGAGGCCAATAAGTGGGTATTCATAGGAGCCCCATTGGTTGGCCTGGCCGGGGTGCTGTTGCTCTCGACGCTTCTCGGCGTTGCCGCGTTCTGGCCGCAGAAAACCTTTGTGGGGGATGTTATTGTGGCTATTTACCTGATGGTTTTGCCGTCGCTGGCGTTGATTCTCGGCTCCAGTGCAAGCGCAAGTCCGCACGCGGCGGTCGGCACGGCTCGCGAAATGAAGCTGGTGATGGGTTATGAACTGCCGCTGGTTCTTGCGTTTATCGTTGTGATTATAAAGTCAGGCGGCGCCCTCGGCCTGGCGGCAATCGCGGAAACGACGCCGGTTGCAAGTATATCCGGCGCTGTCGCCTTTTTGGTTAGTTTGCTCTGTATTCACGCAAAAATTGGTTACGTTCCTTTTGATATGGCTGAGGCGGAAACCGAATTAGGCAGCGGCGTTTTGATGGAGTATTCGGGGGGGCTGTTGGCATTGTGGAATCTGACCAGCGCGATGATGCTCGTTGCACTGCCGATGTTTTTGGTGGTGGTATATCTGGGCGGCTTTGGGACCACGCCGGCCGGCATAACAATCGGTCTGCTCAAGTACGTTGGGGTTCTTGTTCTTATAATTCTTATAAAGAATACCAATCCGCGGGTGCGAATCGACCAGGCAATGAGATTTTTCTGGATTGGGTGCGGCTTGGTTTTGGTTACGGCGATTGCGCTGGCGACGATTGGGAATATATACGACATCGGCTGGCTGTGAGGATTGATTATGGGTTTGAGCACAAAGGCAGTCAAGAAATCACCGTGGGTGTTTCACGTCAACACCGGCGCGTGCAACAACTGCGACATCGAAATCGTTGACCTGCTCACGCCGCGATTTGACGTCGAGCGTTTCGGGATAAAGCTTGTGGGTTCCCCCCGGCACGCTGATGCGCTGCTTGTTACAGGCGGAGTAACCGCCCAGGCAGCCCCTCGTCTGCGAGAAGTGTATCGCCAGACCCCCAAACCGTGTGTTGTCTTTGCAATCGGCGCCTGTGCCTGTGGTAAAGGAATATTCACTACCGGCTATCATATGGTCGGGCCGGTAGATAAAATAATCAGGGAAATTGACCCCGACGCCATTATTGCGTATGTGCCCGGCTGCCCGCCAAAGCCGGAAGCTATTATATCCGGAGTGGTAAAAGCACTGGCGGCTATATAACGGGATATAAATATGAATCAGCAGCAGTTAAATACGAGAATATCCGAGATAAGGGATAAGCTCACAGCAATTGAGCAGAAGCCGGACAACAGGATATGGCTTTCGTGCGAATCCGAAAACGCCTATGCCGTCAACAAGTTTTTGTTCGAAGAAGTGCCCTTAAGGTTTGTGATTGCTACAGTCATTGACTCTGATGATTACTTTGAGGTTCTCTATCATTATGCGTATGATGAAATCGGCTGTATGGTTACGCTAAAGGCCTTGATTCGCGACCGCGAAAACCCTGCAATTGAGTCCATCGCGCCGTTTTTGCCAGGCGCAGAGTGGATTGAAAGAGAAATGCACGACCTGATGGGAATAGAGTTCAGGAATCACCCTGATATGCGCCGGCTGATTTTGTCCGACGACTGGCCGGTGGGCGTTTATCCATTGAGGAAAGATGCGAAAAAGCCGGCAGAACGGCCTGACGGCGAGCCATCCCGCCGTCCAACCGTCCAGTCGCAATCACCGGCCCGACGAACCGTCCAATTGTCGAAGCCCGTTCTTCCGGTCGGACCGTTTCATCCGCTGCAGGAGGAAATGGAGCTTTTCCAGCTCGCTGTCGATGGTGAAATCGTAACCGATATTGATATGAGAATATCTTACAACCATCGCGGAATGGAGAAAATAGCCGAGACCCTTCAATTCGACCAGGTGCCGTTTCTGGTATCACGAATATGCGGTATCTGTTCGGCGTCGCATCCGCTTGCCTACGTGCAGGCGGTTGAGGAGTTCGCAGGCATAACGCCGCCTGACAGGGCGCTCTACGTCCGAACAATCATCAACGAGCTGGAACGAATCCACAGCCATATTCTCTGGGTCGGGCTGGCGGGACACTTCATCGGTTACGATACCGTCTTTATGTGGGCGTGGAAATACCGCGAGCCGGTGCTCGATTTGTTAGAAGAAATTACCGGCAACAGAAACAACTACGGCAACGTCAGGATAGGCGGCTGCCGTGAGGATATCCCCGACGAGCTTAAGCCGAAGATTATCGCCGAGATGGACAAAATCGAAAAGAAGATGGTGATGCTCACCAAGGCGGTGCTGGATGACCCTGTGCTGCACGTCCGTTTGAAGGGCATTGGTATCCTGAAGAAAGAAGATGCAATAAACTATTGTGTTACAGGCCCCACGGCCAGGGCAAGCGGCGTCGATATTGACGTTCGTCGTGATGAACCGTATGCGGCTTATGGTGTGCTCAACTGGAACGTTATTACTCAGCCGGAAGGCGACGTGTTCGCCAAGGCCGTTGTTCGGCTGCTGGAGACGCTCGAGGCGATAAAAATAGTCAAGGAAGCCCTTGTCAAACTGCCCAAAGGGCCGGTGGCAATCGAGGTCAAGCAGATACCGGCAGGCGAGGGCTGCGGCCACGCAGAAGCGCCGCGCGGCGAGACCTTCCATTATGTCCGCAGCGACGGCGGCAACAGGCCCGTCCGACACAAGATGAGGGCGCCGAGCTACGTAAATGTTCCTTCGTTCAAGGCGTCGTGTCTCGGCGGAAATATCGCGGACGTTACAATTACGCTTGCGTCAGTGGACCCCTGTTACAGTTGCACGGAACGATTGGCCGTCGTTAAAGACCGCGGCGGTAAAGTCCTCCATGATTATGAAACGCTGCTGAAACTCAGCCGTGAAAAAACTGAAAAAATCAGGAAGGAGATACTGTGAGATACGGAGGTAAGAAAATTGGATAACCGCCTGTTCATAACCGTGTTTTTACCTTTGGCCGTGGGTTTTGTAATGCTGTTTTTACCCGGCCGATGGCGGGTGTTGTCGCAATTGCTGGCGATTGTCGTCTGTGGGTTGTCTTTTGTATTATCGATTTTGATATTCAGGGTCGGGCCTGCCGGCTATGAATTGTATGCCTTTAAGCTCACAGGCGTCGATTTAACGCTGTCATTTGCAGCCGAGCCGCTTAACAAATTCATTCTTGTATTCGCAATGGGCTTCGGTGTATTGATTACGTTATATTCGCTCAAGGCAATGGCCGCAGCTAAGACACGCTTTACTGAATATTACGGGGCAATTCTTCTGACCATAGGCGGCAGCGCGGGCGTTTTGTTGTCGGACAACCTGTTATTGCTGCTTATTTTCTGGGAAATTGTTACCGCATCGCTTTATATCCTTATCACCACGGGGGGCAGGTTCTCGAACTTCGCGGCGACAAAGAGCTTCGCTATGATAGCGGCCTCCGATGCGGCGCTTCTCGTCGGGATACTAATGGTTTGGGTGCAGTCCGGCTCATTCACTATTTCAGCCATAAGTGTTGCAACAAATACGACGCCCGCAATAATCGCCTTTCTGCTTTTGATGCTGGCCGCGGTCACAAAGGCAGGCGCTATGCCCCTGCACACGTGGCTTCCCACGAGCGGCCAATACGCGCCGACTTCGGTTATGGCGCTTTTACCCGCGGCGATAGATAAATTGCTCGGCATATATCTGCTTGTGCTAATCGTCCGCAAGCTGTTCGTGATGCAGTCGTCGGCGTTACAAGTTGTCCTGGCGGTTATCGGTGCGGCGACGATTATCATTGCTGTTATGGTTGCGATGGTTCAGCACAATCTCAAGAAGCTGCTTTCGTATCACGCCATAAGCCAGGTCGGCTATATGATTCTCGGTATCGCAACGCTGACGCCGGTCGGTATCGCAGGCGGACTGTTTCATATGCTAAACAACGCCATTTATAAAAGTTGCTTATTCCTCTGCGGCGGCGCGGTCGAGCAGACCGCGGGAACGGCAGAGCTTGATAAGCTGGGCGGGCTTGGCAGGAAAATGCCGCTTACCTTTGCAACCTGCCTGATTGCCGCCTTGAGCATCTCCGGCATACCGCCTTTCAACGGATTTGTCTCGAAATGGATGATTTATCAGGGTGTCATCCAGATGCCTTCCAGCCAGGCCGGCCTCGCTGCGGGACTCTGGCCTGTATGGCTTGTCTTTGCGATGTTCGGAAGCGCGCTGACGCTCGCTTCCTTTGTGAAGGTTCTGCACTCCGCTTTCCTTTCTCGGCTGCCTGACAACCTCAGCGGCGCAAGGGAGGTGCCGGGATTGCAGACGCTCCCGATGATTGTCCTTGCTGCACTTTGTGTTTTATTCGGGATTTTCTATTATGTCCCGCTTGATAATTTTATCTATCCGGCGCTCGGCATTCAGCCGGGCACAGTTGCGATTGGAACCTGGCAGTCGGGGCTTGCGACCGTCCTGATTGTCGCAGGTATAGTCATCGGCCTGCTCATTCTGGCTGTGGCTAAAATTGCGTCGAAGGCGCGCGCCGTTCCCACCTGGACCTGCGGCGAGGTCCTTCCCAACGAGCAGATGATTATCCCTGGAACGCATTTCTATAAAACGGTCTCGTCAATGGGCGGCTTGCGGCAAATGTATGATTCACAGGAAAAGGGCTGGTTCGACCTTTATGACCAGGGCGGCCGGCTCGGTCTGGCGTTCACGGGCTTTCTCAGATGGCTTCATTGCGGCATCCTGCCGATGTATCTGACCTGGGTAACACTGGGGCTGTTGATAATTTTGTTTGTGGTCTGCAGAATCTGGTGAGGTATATATGGTTATATTCTATGTTCTGCTTGTGTTTATGTTAATCGCCGCCATTATTGCGGTGGAAACAGACGACCTTTTGAGCTCGGTCATTTGCGTCGGGGCGGTCGGTGTCGGCGGTTCGATTATGTTTCTCTTCCTGCGGGCCCCGGACATTGCCATTACACAGATTGTGGTCGAGGTCCTTGGCTTGATAATTCTGATACGCGCTACGATAGCCAGAGACCTGACTTTCATCAGCGGCGATAGGGAGTTCTTCGGGCTGGTTGTCTCCATAGTGATTATGCTCGTAATCTTCCTTGCCGGTGTAAGGGTCCTCGGGAACCTGCCTCCGTTTGGAACGCCCGTGTTCAGCCAGGTGCCGGACGCAGCTTCCCGGACATATATCGCCGAGGGGCTGCAGAAAACGGGGGCGGCCAATATCGTCGCAGCGATTATTCTCGATTATCGCGGCTACGACACTCTCGGCGAGGCAACGGTCCTGTTCACCTCCATCATCGGCGCAACCGTGATGCTCAGGAGTAAATGCAGAAAATCTCTGGAGGACAGAAACGGATGAAGGGAATGACCATTATAGTAAAGACCATCAGCAGCTGGGTCAAGTTGCTGATTTTCCTTTTCGGAATATATATTGTTCTTTTCGGGCATCTTACTCCCGGCGGCGGCTTTGCGGGGGGCGTTATTATCGCCTCCTCGTATGTTCTGCTGATGCTGGCCTTCGGCAGGGAATTTGTCGAGAAGAATCTCTCCCTGACCGCCTCCTCCCGGCTCGACTGTGTCGGCGCCCTGATGTTTGTCGCCATAGCGCTGGTCGGAATGTTCTACGGGGCCGCCTCTTTCTTCTGGAATTTCATTCATCAGCAGTATCTGGCGGACAGGGCAACCGAGTTTAAGCTCGTCAGCGCCGGCATCATACCCCTTTGTAATATCGCCATCGGCCTGAAGGTTGGTGCGTCGTTGTTTTTAGTTATTTTTGCTCTTTCGGTTTTCTGCAACGATTTTAGATGTAAAGGGTCTGCAAGAGAGCTTATGTGACAAAAAGGAGTGGAACCGATGCCTTACGCGATGTGCTTTTTGTTGTTTATGATTGGCCTGTATTGTGCGGTCGTCAAGAAGAATATGGTCAAGATAGTGATTGGCCTGGCGGTGATGGAATACGCCGTCAACCTGTTCCTTATTATGCTCGGCTTCAGGGTAAACGGCGCTGCGCCGATAGTTGACAAGACCTGTTATGACCCGGCGACCGGCCGGGTTACAGCCGGCTTTCTGAACGCCGCTGTTGACCCGCTGCCGCAGGCGCTTGTTTTGACCTCTATAGTAATTGGTCTGGGCACTCTGGCCCTGTTGATATCTATTTGCATAAGGACTTACGAAAAGTACGGCACATTCGACATTACTCAGATAAGGAAGCTAAAAGGATGAGCGATATTCCACTGGTTCTGCCTGCGTTCGTTTGTATTCCTCTGGTTGCGGCCTTCCTGCTGCCGATTCTCGGTAGTTTCGGACGAAAAGGCAGGGTCGTTGCAACCGCTCTGGCTAACCTGGCGGCCTTATCTTTGCTGGCAATGAGCATCGCCTCAACCAATCAATTCAGCGTTTACAACGTCGGAAGGTGGTCTATTCCTCTCGGAATCAATATGGTGCTCGACGGCTTTAGCGCCCTTTTTCTTATAACCGTCAACCTGGTAAGTTCTGCTGCGTTGCTCTTCAGCGTCCGCTATATGGAGCAGTATACCGCCAAGCCCAAATATCTCAGCTTGTTTATGCTTATGGTGGCTGGTATGAACGGCGTAGTGCTCACGGGCGACCTTTTTAACTTGTTTGTGTTCCTGGAGGTTGCTTCGATTGCCTCATACGCCCTCGTCGGCTTCGGCTGCGACGATGAGCAGCTTGAGGCGTCCTTCAAATATATGGTGCTCGGTGAGGTCGGCTCGATGTTCATCCTCCTGGCGATTGGTCTGGTTTATGGCGCAACGGGTATGTTGAATATGGCCTACATCTCAAAGGCCATCCAGAATAATCCGACAAACGTAGTTTTGTGTTTTGCCCTGGCCTTGTTTATCGCCGGTTTCGGCCTTAAAGCGGCGCTGGTTCCGTTCCACGCCTGGCTGCCTGATGCACACTCTTCGGCGCCGGCCCCCATCTCGGCTATGCTGTCGGGAATCCTGATAAAGGTGCTCGGCGTTTATGCACTTGTCCGGACCATCTTCAGCATTTTCGGCATTTCCACAACCGTCGGCACGCTTTTGGTTGTGCTGGGCGTGGTAAATATGGTTACCGGTGCGTTTCTGGCAATTGGTCAGGGTGATTTGAAGCGTCTGCTGGCATACTCCAGTATCAGCCAGGTTGGTTACATATTCCTCGGAATCGGTCTTGGCGGCGCTTTACTGGCTGCCGGGGCCAGTCCTGTGTGGGCGTCGCTGGCGATTCTTGGCGGCTTGTTTCACCTGCTCAATCACGCCGTGTCCAAGTCCCTGCTGTTTTTGACGAGCGGCTCGGTTGAAATGGCCGCCGGGACGAGGCAGTTAGACCAGTTGGGCGGCCTGGCGGAGAAACTGCCCCTGACTCGTGCAAGCTGCGCCGTCGCCTCTGCTTCTATTGTGGGTATTCCGCCGTTTGGCGGATTCTGGAGTAAACTGATTCTGGTAATCGCGGCCATAGGCGCCGGCGTTTATTGGGCCGCGGCGCTGATTGTCGCGGTGAGCGTATGCACGCTGATTATGTATCTTAAAGTTCACAGGTATGTTTTTCTCGGCGAGCTTTCGGAAACCCGGCAGCAAATAAAAGAAAGCAGGGGTTCGATGGCCGTTGCAATGATTTGTCTTGCGTGCTTGTGCGTATTTTTGGGGCTGGTATTCCTGGCGCCAGCTTTAAGGGCCGAGCTGCTCGAACCGGCTGCAAAGGTGTTGTGTGACGGCGTTGGATACGCCGACAAAATTATGGAATTCAGCAAGGATATGATAGTATGCGCAGACTGATTTATTTTGTCCTGTCTTTTGTGGTGTGGCTGATACTGACCTGGCCAGTTGTTGACGGCAGAATAGACGTTCAGGTGGTGATTGCCGGCCTGGCGGCATCCGCCGTCGTCGCCATATTATTCCACGAAATGCTGCCTAAGGAACACCATATATTCGTCTCGCCGATTCGTATCTTCTGGTTAGTCGTTTATATGCCCGTTTTCTTTTATTCGGTAATAGCGGCCAATTTCGACGTTATGTATCGTGCGCTGCATCCCAAAATGCCCATAAGGCCCGGCATCGTGAAAATAAAAACGAAGCTCAAAACCGACTCAGGAATAACAGCTCTGGCGAATTCGATAACGCTCACCCCTGGAACGCTCACGGTCGATGTTACTGACGACGGTTACTTATACATACACTGGATTAACGTTAAAGCGGAGGACGTCGAGCAGGCGACAAAGCAAATCGCGGAGCGATTTGAGTGGTTTATCCGGAAAATCTTTGAATAGAAAGGTCGTACTATGACGGTATTATATTGCGGATTGCTTATATGCTGCTTTATGTGTTTGTATCGCATAGGCCGAGGCCCCAGCGCACCAGACAGGGCGGTCGCCATCGACATACTCGGCATCGTTATAGTCGGGTTCTGCGGCCTGACCGGGCTTGCTACGGGCAAGGATTTTTATCTTAACATCGCACTGGCCTGGGCGTTGCTGAGCTTTATCGGCACAATCGCGCTGGCCAAATTTCTGGAGGGCAGAGGATTCGATGAATGACGTAATCGGCTATATACTGATTTCGATTGGGATTCTGTTTAACCTGTTCGGCTGTATCGGCCTTGTGCGTTTCCCCGATGTTTACAATCGCCTGCAGGCCGCCACCAAATGCGTGACGCTCGGCACAATTCTGCTTCTGGTGGGCGTGGCCGTGATTAGCGCAAACGGCCTGATGGGGGCCAAGGCAATTGTCTGTGCGGTCTTTATTTTGATAACTTCGCCAACGGCCGCCCACGCGATTGCCAAAGGCGCTTATGCGTCCGGCGTGCCGCTGTGGGACAAGAGCGTCATAGATAAATATGGTGAGGAAAAGAAAGATGAAACTGCCAAAACTCAGAGAGCTTAAAGAAGCGGTTGCCGCGGTCTTCTCGCCTCGATTCACAACCAGGTTTCCGAAGGAGCCCTGCAAGGTTCCCGAACGCTACAGGGGCAAACCCGAGTTTGACCCTGATAACTGCATCGGCTGCGGCGCCTGCGTCAACGTCTGTCCAACTGAGGCGTTGACTATGACTGACTACCCGGATGCCCATCCGCCGGTCAGAGTAATCAAACAATGTTACGACACCTGTATTTTCTGCGGGAATTGCCAGGACAATTGCACCACCGAGAAGGGCATAAAACTTTCAAATAAATGGGACCTTGCCACCCTGGACAGAAATCAGACAATCGAAAACCACGAGTATGAGCTCCAGCTTTGTGAGAAATGCGGCGCAATCATCGGCACGAAAAAGCATCTTGTCTGGCTGTATGAGCGTCTGGGCCCGCTTGCATACACAAATCCGTCGTTGTTGCTGGCCAAGAGCGATTCACTTGCTTTGGCTCAACAGTCGAAGATACCCCACAGAGACCAGCCGGGCCCCGAAACCGCGGATTTTATGAGGATACTGTGCCCCAATTGCAAATGTGAGCTGAATATTCGACTATGAGCGGCAAAAATTCGCGTCGGGCCGCTCGAAATTTTCAAGTGCGGCTCGGTAAGCTGAATCCGGCCGAAACCGTGATTGTCGGAATCGGCAACGTTCTTAAAGGCGATGACGGCGCAGGGCCTCGCGTTTGCCAAATCCTAAAGGACGAAATTAGCACAGAAGTAATCGATGCCGGCTCAACACCGGAAAACTACATCGCTAAGATTGTCCAAATGCTTCCGAAGAAACTGCTCATAATAGACGCAATCGATTTTGGATCGCCCCCCGGAACCGTTAGGATTTTCGATATACAGGATTTAGACAAATTCTCGTTTTCGACCCATTGCCTCTCACCCCACCTGTTCGTTGAGGTAATCCAGTCGGAAATCGATGCAGATGTCATTTTCATCGGAATCCAGCCGGCCCACCTGCAATTCGGATGCGGCTTGTCAAAACAAGTCGCCGGGGCAAGTGCTGCTCTCGCAGACGAGATAAAATTGGCAATCTCTCAATCCGGTCGGCCGCGAGATTGAATTTGTCTTTGATATGTCTATGTTACCAGTATGGATTGGATAATCGCCAATATTAATTTCAGTCGAGGCAAGAAACCAGCGTGGCATAGGTAACTCTCGCCGTAACCGCCCAACCGGAGCAGGAGGTATTCCAGCCTTCGGCCTTGAACCCAAATTGAGCAGCAGCAAGGTGAACGTCAGGCCGCATTTGAGTAAGCTCTCCTGTTCAACTTCCTGGGATGCGAGCTTTTTGAGAACTGTTTCATGAAAGATTGTGTTCTGTGGGCTTGATACGGGAAGCTCGTTTTTGCTGCCGGCGCCATTGTGCTCATATTACCATCATTTATGAACAGTATTGGCGGCGAGTTGCGAGTTATCTACAACATCAGTTTTTTGCTTCGGCAATGTAAAGAAAAATGTGCTGCCCTGGTCTGGTTGTGATTCAACCCAGATTTTACCATTGTGTTTTTCGATGATTTCTTTTGAAATACTGAGCCCAAGGCCGGTCCCGGCTTTTCTTCTTTCCGTTACAATCTGTTCAAATTTATGAAAGAGTCTCGGTATGTCCTCTTTTTGGATTCCAGCGCCGGTATCCCGGACTGAAACCTGAATTAAGTCTTCATAACATCTTGTCGCAATGACAACAGAACCCCGCTCTGTGAACTTTATGGCGTTATTAACCAGGTTGGATAGAACCTGGATAATTCTATCCTTGTCAAAGTTCGCTCTCGGCAAGCTGTTATCAAGCTCCAGAACTAAATCTATTCCTTTTTCTTTTGCCGAGGACAGCATCGTATCGTAAACTTCTTTGGCAATTTCATTCGCATTGTTATTCTGCATAACGAACTTCATTTTGCCGGCCTCGAGTTTTTGGAAGTCCAGAAGTTCGCTAATTAATCTGTTAAGACGGTCTATATTTCTTTTTGCGATATCCAAGTAATTTCTTTGAATCTTTTTGATTCTTCCGGTTGCTCCGTCCAGGATGATGGAAATGCTTTCTTTTATAGATGCCAACGGCACACGCAGCTCATGCGAGACCATAGACATAAATTGCGATTTTGCTTCAATTGCTTCCTCTATTTTCTTTTTAGCAATTTTTCGCGCAATAGCATACCGAATAACTCGAACCAAAATGCGATGCAGAAGCTCTCCTTTGACGAGGTAGTCCTCAGCTCCTTTTTCGATGGCCTCAAGCCCTTTGGCCTCATCAGCCAGACCCGTCAATACAACAATTGGAACATTAGGATTTGCGTTGTGGGCTTTTTGGACAGTGTCGATTCCCTGACTGTCCGGAAGTCCAAGGTCAAGCAGGACCAAATCATAATCTTTATCTTTATTTTTGAGACGCTCAGTTGCCTCAGAAAGAGTTTCCGCAGTTTCCGTATTAAAGTCCACGATGTCGAAAGACTGGGCTAAAGCCAGCTTGACCATCTTGCGATCACCGGGGTCGTCATCCACCAGCAGAAGTTTTATCGATTCTTTGTGCATGATAACTGTCTCTGAGAAACTCGCTTGCATAAAGTAAACCAGTATTCACTGATTTCTTTGGCGACGGCGTAAAAATCGTTCAATAAGACCGGTTTTTTTACATAGCCGGCCGCCTGCAGTTTGTAGCTTTCGATAATATCTTTATCCAAGTCCGAGGTTGTTAAAATCACTACAGGAATCATATCGAAATCCTCATTGCTCTTAATTCGTCTCAGGAATTCTTTTCCCCCCATGCCAGGCATATTCAAATCAAGCAAAATTAGTTCCGGCCAGGGGGTTTCATTGTTGCCGTTTTTGCTTTGCTTTAGATACTCCAAAGCTTCTTCTCCGCTTGATACAATGCACAGCTTATTGGCCATCCTTTGCTCGAGCATTGAATTTTTAATCAGCTTCTGGTCTCCCGGGTCGTCTTCCACCAACAGTATGTTTACGGGTTCAAGATTTTCCATTTTTGCCTTCCTTTTTGTTTTTGCGTGTTTATTTTGCTTTTCAATGATTACGATACTGTTACTGCTTCGTTAGCCGGCACTGCATCTTTTGCCAGTGAGATGGTAAACCAGAAAGTCGAACCTGTTCCCGGCTCGGATTCAACACCAATCCGGCCGGCGTGCCTACCCACAATCTTTTTGCAAACTGCAAGGCCGATTCCGCATCCCTCATATTGCCGGCTTGAGTTCAAGCGTCTGAACATCTTGAAAATTTCATCGCTGTATTCAGGCGCGATGCCGATTCCATTATCCTTGACTTCTATTCTGACTTTGTTGTCCGGGAGCTCTTTGGCCTTAAGTGTGATTATTGGCTTAACACCTTTTTTGCGATACTTAATACCGTTCGCGATTAGATTTTGCAGCAACTGCTTTATCTGAACCGGGTCAGCGGAAACTTTTGGCAGGGGCTGTGGGATTTCAATTACACTGCCTGTCTCTTCTATCAGCATTCCAAGTTCAAGCACTTTGAGCTGTTCGACGACTTTGTTCAAATCAACTGTCTCAAACAGAATGTCCTTTGTGTTAACCCGAGAGTATGTTAACAAGCCGTCAATCATCATGGTCATCCTGTCGGCCCCGTCGGTCATAAATTCCAGGTTTTCCTGCTCATCGTCCGAGAGCTTGCCTTGCAGAGATTTATGCAGCAACTGGCCGAAGGATGAAATCTTACGCAGCGGTTCATGAAGGTCGTGCGAGGCCACGTAAACAAAGTCCCTAAGTTCCCGGTTCGATATTTCGAGGGCTTCTTCCGCCTTTTTGCGCTCGGTAATTTCGGATTCTAACTGGCGATTGGCGGCGTGGAGTCTGTTCACTGATACGGTTCTCTTCATTAAATCCCCGGTCATTTTGTCAAACGCCCGGGAAAGCTGGCCAATTTCGTCTTTTTTATCTGTTGCCACTTTGAAATTCAGATTACCCTCGCCTATTATCTCAGTTCCCTTATGCAGGGCATGAAGCGGATTTACTATCGACCTCGTGATAGCGATTGAAATCACGGTAACTGACAGGACAATTACAATAATTGCCAGCAGGGCAATTCGCCCTCTGGAGATATAAGCATTGTGAATCGCTGCTTCGGATTTTACCAGCGCTTGCCCGTGCATTGCCTTATGCTCTATAAGCTGCTCCAGCAATGAGTTCATCGCAGGACGGAAAATCTGCTCCTCTTTTTCTAATATTTCGTTACTGCTTAGGCCCTGTTTTTTCATATTAATAATCTTGGTGCACGCTGACGCGAATGTATTTATTGCTGCCACTAATTTTTGTGTTTTGTTTTCTTCCTCCGGTCCGATATGACGTTCGTGCTCTAAACGTTCTGTCCCGGTTTTGGTAAGAAATTTCAGGTTAGCCATTACCGCTTCTTCGTCTTCTTTGCCTTTTGTTATCACATAGTTCATAAGGTCATGTGCTATCTGGTGACATGCTCCTTCCAGCTGGGCAGCGAAGATTTTTCCGGGTATAATTTCATCTTTTGATAGTTTGAACTCTTCGTATATCTTATCGCCGGTCTGTAAGCAAAAAGCGATAGTCAGCAGCATCGAAATAACTGTGAATAAGAATCCGAGATTTAATTTCGTACCCGTCTTGATTTTTTATCCCCTTAAGTAGGTAGCCTTACTAAGACACTTTATAATGAATGGAGTACTAAAGAATATCTTCTAATCTTTTTATTTTACTCCGTTTACTATAAGGAAATTATCGGCTGATATCATTGCGAGGTTGTTAATTTCTAAGATTAGCGTTCTTTGGGCCACATATTGCCGCTTTTCTTTGTGTTATAGGACCTGTAGTTTTGAGGTTTTGAGGAGCATTTTCCCTGAACGGAGCAGGAGGGATTCCGGCCTTTGGCCTTGAACCCAAATTCGCAAAGCGAATTTCCATAGGGGCTCTGCCCCTCTGGTCCGCCTTTGGCGGTCACCCCGACGACTTGGGGGAGCTTCTCCCCCAAACCCCCTCGGGTTCGAATCCCTCCTACACAAGGAGCTTGCCAACCGGAGCAGGAGGGATTCGAACCCCCGTTACCCGTAAGGGTAAAACGGTTTTCAAAACCGTCGCCATCAGCCGCTCGGCCACTGCTCCGAAACGCCCTATATTTATAACGTCGGCAGGTCAAAATCGCCAGTATATTGGGGGAAAAATTGTTCAAAAGGCGGCTTTGAGAAGGATTTAAAAAATTTTCAGATTTTTTGAACTCGCCCCAAAGCTCGACGTATTAAATCTCGTAAAATAAAAAATAACTTTCTCCTCCTTAAAGAAAAAATATGAGGAAGGACGGCGTCGAGGAGATCGACGGCGTCCTTCCTTGTTTTTTGACGCCCTTAAAAGCTTCACTGTTTGCTTGTATATTGAAACCTCAAAGATGCTATCTATTTCCCTGTTTCGGCTACTCCAGAAAACGCATTTGTACGTCCAAGTTTTCAGTGTTTCGAAGCCGACTCAGGATGCATGTGCTAGTATTCCCAGAGCCAACGCTGAGCGAACATGGAGAAATCACGGAAGTCAACGATGCGATTCAAATCGAAATCCAGCGTCATCACATCTACCTCGCACTTGTGATAAGGATTGTCCGGGTCATCAACCTCAACGCCGAGGTTGTCTGACCAGACTATAGCATCAAAGGTATACGTCCCTGGACGAGTGAGAGCATTCGCCCGCACGGTCCAAGTCGCAGTATTCTCATTGTTGTAGGTAATGTTGCCCAAGTTTTGAGGATTGTTACCAGCGATACGCGTGAATCCGGCAGGTATCACAAGTCGTGCTTGCACGTTGGTAGCGGTTGCATGGCCGTCGCTTTCCCTGTTTCTCACTCTTGCTGTCATATTGAACTCCTGAAGGGGAAAAACAGGATTATCGGGGCCATCAACCGTAACAAACAGGGGTGCCAACCGCATCGCATTGTAACAGCCGCCTCTCCATGCGTAAACGATTTCAAAATCCGGGTTTGTTTGCTCCTCGGCAGCTTCATGGGCATTCGCGAAATGGTAGCCCATCTGAAGGTAGTAGCTCAACGAATGCTCATAATTGTCCGGATTGATAGAGCCGACATACCCGGTAAAGAGGCGTGTTCCCTGGTTGATAAACGTGGTCTTGAAGTCATTGCCGCCGGCGCCGGTATCCCCCGAATGGCAACAGCTCAGCAGCGCCCAAAAGACCGTATTTGCAGGGATATCTGCGGGATAAAGGTTGACGTTGTCAGTGGCGTCAATTATCGCATACGGCCGATTAGCACTAAATCCGCCGTGCGTTTGCAGCATCCACACATGGTTGGTCGCATTAATCGCATTAACGACCTGATTCTTCGTATTAGCAGGTGGATCCCAACCCAATCTGTGCTCGGTCGCATTATACTGCATTCGGGGAAGCGGATCCCAGTCATCTCCACCCCAGTCATCGTCCCAGATATCCAGATCGTGATGTTGGTTGGTAGTAGCAAATTTTTCCGCTAAGGGCGTTTCGTAGGTCTCTCCGCCTTGAATTTCTCCGGAATTTGCATCTACCCAGACATCTATGACCCGGTCAGCGTCAGGGTCTGTCGTTTCCACAAATCTGACGTTATAGACCAGGGCTTCCTGCTCGGTCCATTGCCATTTGCATGAATCGAAGTATCGGTTTGGGTAAACAATCTCCAGCGAGTTTGACCCCACAGGCAGGTTGGGATCGATGCCCGTGTGGGCGCCAACGAACGTCCTGGCCATAGAGATTGCTGTGTATCCATCGATCGAGGGACTAGGCCAGGAGGTGGTTATGTTGTGGTATACTTTTGAGTAACTTCTTATGTCCCCATAGTTGGCATCCACCTTAAGTGTAAGAAAATCAGCCTTTACCGGAAATCCCTCGTGATAGTGTTTGTAGTGGATTCTGTAATAATATTCCTCGCCAAGTTGCCGCAGGTTCACATCATCAAGAACGAAGTCAGAGGGTATCATCAAATTATGGTCAGTCAAGTATGCGTTGGCGGCTGCAAGAGCTTGAGTTTCATCTATGGCAACCTCTGTGGAAAACTGCTCATGCCTCGGGCAGAATCTTATCTCTTTTACTACTTCGTTATTGTCCGGGTTTACGGCAACAAGACAAGTTCTGTTAACATCGGCTTTTACCCCGTGGATTTCGTAATAGTTAGTATGTGCACAATTGACTTTTACCCGGGTCACCGATGATACCTCATTGAGATCGGCAAAATCAATCGCAGCATTTACTACTTCCTGGGGTATGGCTCGCTCCCATGGGGGACCTGCAAAAGCACAAGGCACGATTAGACCTATCGCTGCGAACATTAGTCCCACGCACAATTTTACCTGTAAGTCCTTATTAGTCTTCATTTTTTCTCTCCTATTAAGTGATCATGCACTCCTGATTTGTGAATGTGTTACGCATCTGCTCAAATAGCCGCAAAACAGACGCACATTTTTTTAGAGAACGAAAGATGGAGGACTCCGGTTTTTTGGACTTGCCCGTTGCCCCCATTTATGACCGACACACTCCGGTTTGTCATCATCGAAATCAACCGTATTTTTAGCGTTCAGTATGGAACAATACGATATGAGTTCTGAATCTGCTAACCGGCTGTTCGGCCAGCGCGATGACCTCGGCTCTCGTTTTGATAATCTCCCCATCAGCTTTCGCTTTCTCGCTTAAATGTCAAGAATTCCTAACTAAAGCTGCTGTCCGTCACGTAATGTTCATAAGTGTAGCTATTTTGGAAAAAGCCGCAACATTAAATTTGCCTCATGTCAAAATTGATGTTTACCCTCGGAAGCGGACAGCAAGCTGCCTATCTGATGTTATTTTCCAACTGTTCTAAAATGGTTCTGGCCGGGCACACCCTGTTTCCGGCGGGGCCTTGCCAGTTCAGGGGGGCGTTTTGGGCGATTTGGTCCTCGATTTTTTTGCAGGCCAGAAGGACAGTTGCGTGATTTTTATCACCCAGCAGTCGGCCAATCTCCGAGCTTGAAAGCCGGGTATTTTTGCGGGCCAGATACATACAAAAATGGCGAGCCAGGGCGATAGTCCGGTCTTTTTTGGACGAATGAATCGCGGACGCCGGTACCCCGAAGAACGAGGCCACGGCCGACTCGATATCCGACAGATGAACAGTCGGGTCGCAACGTTCAACGTGCTCGGCCAAAACCATTCCGGCCATCGCCATGTCGATTTTCGCGTTTTGCAGAGACGCGAAGGCGGTTAGTTTCAAAATCGCGCCCTGCAGCTCGCGGACGCTGCTTTTCATATTATCCGCGATGTAGCCAATCACATCTTGCGGTATGCTTGTATTGACGCTGTGTGCGAAACGTCTGACAATCTGGCAGCGGGTCTTAAAATCAGGCGTGTTAATTTTGACGACCATTCCCGAAACGAAGCGATTGACCAGCTTTTCGGAGAGCTGGTCAATCATTTTGGGATGGCTGTCGCTGGCCAGCACGACCTGGCGGCCGGCCAAATCCAACGCGTTAAAAGTAAACAGGAACTCGTCCTGTGTTGCCGGCTTGCTGGCCAGGAAGTGAATGTCGTCAATCGCCAACAAATCCGTTTGTCGCATGCGACGCCGAAACGCCTCCAGCTTTCGGGTCTTCAAGGCCAGCACAAATTGATTAGCAAAGTCCTCAGCCGACATATACAGCCAGTTGGCTGTCGGCCTGGCAGAACGCGTCTCATTGCATATCCCTTGCAACAGATGCGTCTTTCCGAGACCATACCCTCCGTGGATAAAAAGCGGGTTGAAGGGACTCTGCTTATCGCAAACTACGGCTTTCGCCGCATTATAGGCAAGCTCATTTGACGGACCGACGACGAACGTGTCGAAACGCAGTTTCAGCCGCTGGCCCGCGGGTAAAACGGGCTGCATTATGTGGTCGTGTGCGGTTGATACCGGCCAGCCGGCGCCCGGCGAGGGCGATGCCTTGGGGGGCCTGACCTGTCGATGATTGCCGGCTGATTTGTTGTTGGCGCAAAGCTGCGGGTCAACAGCGAACAACAGCCGGCATTCGTTTCCGACGACGGCACGTGCCGCGTCGGCGACCTGGGCGTGAAAATGACTTTCAAGCCAGGTCGATATGAACTGATTGGCAACACCTACCTTCAAGAGGCCGTCCCCAAACGTCAGTCGAGTCGAGTTTTTGAACCATATATTGAATTTTTGCTGCCCGATTCTTTCCGCGATTGCGTCATTAATTGCGCAAATAACGGACTCAGCCGTGCGGCTTGCGTCGTCCTTGACTAATCCCTGCATTTTTAACTCCCCAGCCAATCCGCCAGAAGCGGACAGGTCTTCAGTTATGATAGCGTGCGTCCATTCACTGGAAGCCGTGTTCGCCACAACGACCCGCCAAACTAACGGCGGGCACGCGGCGGACAAATTAAGCAGTTCGGCCTTGCTCACTGCAGGCAGAACAGTTGCAATTATTGACAGCAAATGCGCGGCATCAACAGGATTTTTTATGATTTTTTTTCAACTTGTTTGATGTCTCGGCGGGCATTGATGTTACAGCAAAAATATTTTTGCATTTCACAGATTTTGCACAGCGTAAACAGCCCTTGTGGAAAAGCTGTGGATTGAGCTTTCTGATTTGTTTCAACACTTAGAGCAAAAGCTCTTTGTATTTTTCCTCTTGGGCAGCTTTTGGCGACCTTTGTGGTAAATAGTTTTCCGAGGCGCGGTCAATAGAACAAAAAAGGCCGGCTTGAAGCCGGCCTTTTCTATTTCACAATTGTGTTCTGTCACGCTTAGCTGCGGCAGATAAATGACTTAATCAATGTCAAACGTAAGTGTACAGGTTGTAGGAATGGGGTTTTTAGGCCCCCAGGTACCTACCCGCAACTTCCAGAAGTCCTGCTTGGCAGCGCAGTCCGATTCTCCGCAATAATCGTCGAGACCGATACTTATTTTTTCTTCCTCGGCCAGTTTTCCGATTCGGACGGTACATTTACTTTTCCACTTCCAGTAGGCGCTATGACCATCGGCAAACGATATCGTTGCTCCGTCGCTATGGCGTATGGGCGGAGCGTCCATATACCAAAAATCATTATAACGAACTGCATAGCTGTCGGGAGATAAACGTCCCTCGTCGATAAAGACCAGCTTTTCCGACGGTTTTCTTATCTGCTGCGCGTTCTTATACCATATACTCTTGTCGCAAACTGCGTCGCCGCAACCACATGTTTCTCCTTGTCGGGTGCTCGGAACCTGCCGAGAAACGGTACAACCGTTCATTGAATCGACAATATTATAAGTTATCATTTGCCCCTTCATTCCGGTCGGGCAGCAATAAATTTTTTCGTCCTTTAAATATGGCCAGAAGGCGCCGGATATGATAGCCCATCTTTGGTATATTTCATGCACTTGCTTTGGATTTGGAAATGACCAACCGGCATTTTGACAGGTTGGTTGAGTGAAAGGAAAACCGGGGCCGACCCAGGGTTTTTCACCTGTTTGTTTATACCCCCCAGCGCAATATTGCTCAGTACAAGGCACAGCAGCCGCTCCTGTATGAGGGTCATACCCAGCAGGGGGAGGAGCCGCCATGTCGGCTGGGGGAAGGGTTGTTTCGCTATTGACAGGCCATACATTTGCATTTACGAGTTTATCTTCGTTTGCTGATGAAAAAGTCGCCCAGGTGAGTGTAAGCTGCTTGAGGCTGTTGAGGCAGACGGCTTTTTTGCCCGCGAGGCGTGCTTTTCCGAGAGCAGGCAGTAATATGGCCATAAGCAGCGCGATAATGGCGATGACAACCAGCAGCTCAATGAGTGTGAACCCGGTTTTACGGCGCTTCGCCGAAACATTTCCTTTACATTTCATAATACAACTCTCCTGTAAAAAAATAATCAAGTCATAAAATAAAGTGCACAACTCGCAAGCAACGGCGCCCTATCGAGCTTATACACCCCATTTCTTTATAGCATATTTGTCGGACGAAATCAACAGGTTGCGTAAAATTTTCGTTTTTTTCGTTTCTCAATGACTATCGCCTTGCCGAGCAGCCGGACGAAGCGTGAACGGAGTCGCAAGCGGGTAAAATCAAGGATTCTATAATATAGAGTCCGTTCCTGGACGATTTGTTACACTTTTTTTATGATATTTGACCCGCGGGGGAATTGAGGTTAAAATAGCGGTTTTGGGCAAAGGGATAAGGATTATGAGCGGAAAATTTGTTCGGGCGATATTTCCGGGGTCTTTTGACCCTATTACCAACGGGCATTTGGACGTAATTAGCCGGGGAATAAAGCTTTTTGACGAGGTGATAGTGGCGGTGGGCAAAAGCCCCCTGAAAAACCAGCTTTTCAGCCCTGAGGAACGTGTTGAGATGATAAACGAGCTAATAGCGGGGCTGCCGGGAGTTTCAGTGGAGGGATTTGACGGTTTAATGGTGGAATTCGCAAAGCATAAAAATGCAGACGTTATATTAAGAGGGTTACGCAGTTTGACCGATGTTCATTATGAGCTTGAGCTGGCGATGACCAATCGCTCAGTGGCAGGGATTGAGACGGTATTTATTATGACGACTGAGCAGTATGGCTTCATAAGCTCTACGTTGATTAGGCAGGTGGCGTCATTGGGCGGCGATATATCGAATATGGTGCCGGCCAACGTCAATAAATGGTTGCGTGAGCGGTTCGCCCCGTGAATTAACAGAGAGAACCGGCGGGGCAAATCCTGACCTTTGTTTAAGGAGAATTGCTTTGTTTACAATCAGTGTTGAGACACAATTCAAGGCGAGTCACAGCGTGGGTTTGTCAAAGGCCTCGCCGGAGCCGGAACACGAGCATTTCTGGGCGGTGACGGTGGAGGTCAGCACTGATAAGCTCGAGAGCAGCGGCGTGGCAATGGACTTTGCCCTGGTCAAATCGAAGATTACGGAGATAACTTCACAATTGGCCGGGGCTTCTTTAAATGAGATAGATTACTTTCGCGAAAAAAGCCCGACAGCCGAATGTGTGGCGTTATATGTTTTTGAACGGCTTGAGCAGACCCTGCCCAAGGGAGTGAAACTGGACAGCGTTACGGTCAGCGAGCAGGTGGGATGTTCGGCGAAGTATTCCAAATAAATACGGGTTGCGTGGAAGGGTTGCGTAACTCGCCGCAGAGAAAAAAATAAATAAAATAATCTTTGCGGTGAAAGACGAGCAGCGTAACCGATTGACGATATACACAGCCGCCTTCAAATTTAAATCACATCCATATCAGGAGGGTTTTAAGAATTTGACGATTGTTTTCCCGGGAGTTTGGTATAATAGGGTAAGAAATTGAGGACGTTATGCAGTGTGAAGTGTGTTACAGCAGAGAAGCGACGATACACCTGACGGAAATAACCGAAGGCGTCAGGACTGAAACGCACCTGTGCGAGCAATGCGCCCAGGAGCAGGGCGTGGGGGTTAAGAACTACATCCCCTTAAATGAGCTGCTGAGCAATCTTCTTTCGGTCGGGCCCAAGGGCGGGGATTCGTCGAGGGGTGAATCGACGGAGCCGGCCTGCCCTCATTGCGGGTGGACGCTCGAGAAGTTCCGTGAAAAAGCGGTGCTGGGTTGTCCGTATGATTATGAGGTATTCGAAAAGGAGCTTCAGCCATTAATCAAAAAGGCGCACGAAGGTGCAACGGCCCATCGCGGCAAGATACCTTCGCGCATGCCGAAGGATACGAAAAGGCAAATTGAAATTGCCCAGATTCGCCGGCAGCTCGATGACGCAGTCAGAAGCGAGGATTACGAGCAGGCAGCCAGATTGAGAGACAAGCTTGCCGGGAGCAAGTAGGGATGAAACTGACTGAAATAAGCGGGAATGTAAATGAATGGTTCGGCGGCAACGGGCCGCTCGGAGACGTAGTCATATCGTCGCGAGTTCGTCTGGCAAGAAACCTTGCCGGTCACAAGTTTCTTGCTGCCTGCTCAATAGCCGAAAAGGCCGAGATACTGAAGCTTCTCAAGGACGTTGTAATGGGCCTGGAGCTGGGCGATGAGGCGTTTTATATCGGGATTGACAAGATGCCCGTTCTCGAAAGACGGTTCCTGGTCGAGCGGCACCTGATAAGCCAGCATCACGCATTCGGCAAAGGGCCCCGAGGGGCGGTGATTTCCCGGCGGGAGTTTTTTACGGCGATGATAAACGAGGAGGACCACCTGCGGCTGCAGGTATTGAAGGCAGGGTGCCAGTTGCCCGGCTGTATCGAGCAGATTAACCGCATCGATGACGCGATAGAAAAGCAGGTCGAATACGCGTTTAATCCCAAATACGGGTATCTTACCGCCTGCCCGACGAACGTAGGCACGGGGATACGAGTATCTTTAATGCTTCATTTGCCGGCATTAAAGATTACAGGACAGATAGAAAAATTTCTCAACGCCGCAAAAGCAATGGGGCTGGCGGTGCGAGGGCTTTTCGGCGAGGGCACTGAGGCGGCGGGCGATTTTTACCAGTTGTCAAACCAGATAACCCTGGGTGTGTCCGAACAGGACGTTATCGCCGGGTTTGAAAAAACGATTATCCCTGAAATTGTCGAGTATGAGCACATTGCCCGTAAACACCTGCTTTTGCACGACGCCAGTTTGCTTGACGACAAAATATCGAGGGCGCTTGCCCTTCTTAAAAACGCCCATCTTATAAGCTCTCAGGAGGCGATATTCCTGCTCAGCCACATTCGCCTGGGCTTGAATATGCACGAGCACCAGGGCGCAACTACGCCGGCAATCCAGCGGCTTTACTCCATCGGCTGCGACGGGTCAGACGCCGAATCCGCCAATCGGCTTTCAATCGCAACGATAAACCGCCTGTTTTTACTGACGCTGCCTGCCCATTTACAGCTCAATTACGGAAAAGAGCTTGATTCCACCCACCGCGACGCGCTCCGCGCACAAATTATCCGCTCTGCCCTAAACGGGTGACTTTTTGATGGCAAAATGCTTCGAATTATTTAGAGCCTCTAACATAATGGATAATTTAACAAATGGTTCCAGCAGATTTTGATACAGCCGATAGTCATAAACGCCTGATG